>JBFYYZ010000001.1:0-4196 GCA_041309745.1 Bacillota bacterium
CTGCAAAGCTTCTCGGATTGGCCATGGCTTGCTCCCATACGGTGGCAGATAACCAGGTAAATACTTATCTGCAGGAGCTCATTGAGCGAGAAACTCCCCGCACTGTTGGCGATATTTTAAAATTCCTTAAGGCTATTCCCGAGTATGCCGAGGCGACTAAATACAGCGCCGGGCCTGATGTTGTGCTTGGCAGCAAAGATAACCGTGTCGGAAAGGTTCTGGTTGATATGACCGGAGGCACCAGCGGCTCGGAAAAATCCTATGCCAAACTTTCGCAGGCCGGAGTGGGCACGATTGTTGGGATGCATATAAGCGATAAACACCGTAAAGAAGCCGAAAAAAATCATCTCAACGTTGTCATTGCCGGTCATATTGCCAGCGATTCCTTGGGCATGAATATGCTGCTCGACGGTATTGAAAAACGAGGAGTGGAAATAATCCCCTGTTCTGGTTTTATCCGTCACAAGAGAGGTTAACGATCGGTTATGCTAATTCTGACCCTGGTATCAAGGGCGAGGACGCCTTCCCCTTCCGGAAATACGCGAACGGGGTTGATGTCAAGTTCCTTGATGCCGGGGTAGTCAGCTAAAAGCCTGGCGGTACGGACCACGAGGTCAATAAAATGATTAGTATCAGCGGCCCGCTGTCCGCGCAGGCCGGAGAGCATCGCTGCTGCTTTAAGGGCTGCAAGTTTCTCTGCCACCTGTTCGGGGCGGGTGGGGCAGAGCAGAGTGGCCACGTCCTTGAAAGTTTCAATATAGATACCGCCCATCCCGAAAAAGACAACCGGCCCGAATGATGGGTCGTGCTTGCCACCGACAAAGAGGTCAATACCCGGATCGGCCATCTTCTGGATTCTCACCCCGCTAAAAAGGGCTTGTGGGTTATAGTGGTGCAGGTTATTCTTAATGGTTAAAAACCCATCTGCTACTTCCTGATCATCTTTCAAGTTTAGCAGCACACCGCCGACATCTGTTTTATGCAGAGCGTCAGGCGAGATAACCTTAATGACCACCGGGTATCCTAAAGCGCGTGCATGGCGAACCGCCTCAGTTTCAGCTATTGCTGTTCTTGATGCTGCTGTTTTGATACCGTAAGCCTCAAGCAGTACAAAAGTTTCCTCACCGTATTCACCCTGCTTGTCAAGCATCCACTGGCGGGCAGCTTGCTGATCGATATTGGGAAGGAGCGCGAATTCCACCCGCTCTTCTAGCTGTCTTCTTTGTTCATAGAATTTCATCTGTGCTGCCAGCGCTTTAATCATATCCTCCGGGCTGTTGAAGATCGGAAACTCTACATTTCGTTTGGCCTGCTGTATAACGCGAGACGGCCCGAACAGACAGATACCAAGAGGTTTGCCGGCAGAAAGAATCGAACCCCAGGCTTCCATGGATATATCGGCTAAAAACATTTTTTGAAAAATATTTTCACCCTGTGGCATTTGTGGTCTTTGGCTGATGTAGATAGATCCGTCAACCTGGTCCGAATGCATTACTGAATAGATTACATGAGCCGTCAGCCTCGGGTCGTAGATATCTCCCATATCAAGAGGGTTGGAAAAATTGATGACACCCGCATTGCTGAATTGTTTCAGGCTATCGTAAAATTCCTGTCCCATATCGGCAAATTTAAAACCGGCTTTTTCACATAAGTCGGCACCCATCACGGCAAAGCCGCCGGCGGGGCTCATTACCATAATGCGCCGGCCTTTCATCGGCGGCAACTGAAAAGCCTTGGTTATTTCAATAAATTCGAGGAAATTAGTGATGCGGATGATCCCTGCTTCCTCGAAAGCCGAATCAATAATGGCCTCATCGCTGCTCAAAGCGGCAGTATGGCTCATGGCTGCCTGTTTGCCGGCACTTGTTGTGTTCGACTTGTAGATAACTACCGGTTTTTCTATATTTTTTGCTGTTTCGATCAATTTGCGGCCCCGGGTGATGCTTTCAAGATAGAGGCAGATTACTTTTGTCTGTGGGTCTTTTCCGAAATATTCCAGAAAATCAACTTCATCCAGGTCTAGCTTGTTGCCAATGCTGGCGAACTTGGCCAGGCCGATCTTTTCATCGGCCAGGTAATTGAGCATGCTCAAGGCCACGCCGCCACTTTGCGAGATAATCGACATTTCGCCCTTTGGCGCCTTGTGCAGGGCGACGAAAGGCAGGCAGAGCCCGTTGTCCGTATTGGCTACGGTTACACTGTTTGGGCCGATAAAACGGATCCCGTATTTGCGCGCAGTACTGAGCAATCTGTTTGACAGTGACTGGCCTTCTTCGCTGTATTCTGAAAAACCACCTGAAGGTATGGCTATTCGCCTGATGCCATATTTACCGCAGCGATCAACCTCATCGGGGATCAGAGGTGCCGGGATCATGCAGAAAGCGAGATCGGGGATTTCCGGTAAATCCTCAACTCTTTTATACATCCTTATGCCATCAACATGTCTGTCCTCACCGCGGGCATTAACGCCGAATATCCTGCCCCGGTAACCCCAGCGCAGTAAGTTTTCCAAGGTCAACCGCGGTATATTGGTTGGCTTCGACGAGAGGCCAATGATGACAATAGATTCCGGGTAAAAGATCTTATCCATTTAATTCTCCTATATATAAGTCGCTTGTTTTCTTCATCATATTAGCTCATCACTGATTTTATCATAATCTGCGTTTTAGGTTTTAGTCGTTCCGATTATATCTAACATTGTCGGAAGTATTTATTGATAACTGAAAATAAATCGCTGATCAGGGCATAGGCAGTTTGTCTGATTTGAGGGTTATGGCTTTCAATTGTTATCTCCCCGGCCAGATCGGTTGTCAAGGTTAAAGCTGAAGATGTTCCCCTGATCAGAGCCAGGGAGTCATTTAGGGAGATAGCAACGGGAGAGACTTTACCCCGGCAGGAATTTTCGTCTCTGTACCCCTCGCATATTAACCTGATTGTTTTTCCTTCTCTTTCGGCATTTCTGATATTTTCTTCTCTAATATTTGTAATACCCGTCCGCTCAACCTGATGCGGGGTGATCCGGGCATCAAAGATCACATTCATCAGGGCGGCTACTTTTGCTGCTGCATCCCAGCCGTCAATATCCAGAGAAGGATCAGATTCGACAAAGCCAAGGTCCCTGGCTTTGCTGAGAGCCAGTTCATATGGTGTTCCGGCTGCCATCTCGGTCAGGATATAGTTGGTGGTACTATTGAGGATTCCTTTGAAACGATTTATTTTACAGCCCATCAGAGTTTCACGGATCAAATTAAAAATGGGGGTGCCGTCCATGACCGTGCCTTCAAACAGCAGACAGCGGTTCATCTCGGAGGCCAGGGTTTTAAGCTCATGGTATTTAAAAGCGATCGGACCTTTATTGGCCGTAATTACATCCTTGCCGTGCTTTAGAGCGCTGATCAGGTGATCTGAGGCCGGTCGGCCGCTTTCTATGTTTAAAGAGCTGATCTCGATCACTACATCTACAAAAGTCAGCTGAGTTAGTTCCAGCGGACTAAATGAAGTTAATTCCGGGTTAATATTGCTAAATACTCCTGCTTCAGCAAGATCGGCGAGAGCTCTTTTAAGATCAATCCCTGTTTCATTGACAAGAGAACCTTTGCTAAGCGTAGTAACTGCAGTAACTTTAAAACTCACATCGTAATTATTAGCCCAATCTTCTTCCTTTTCGATCAGGATTCGGGCCAGCTCCTGACCCACATTACCAAAGCCTATTAAACCCAGTTTAATCATTTTGGTCATCTTACATTCGCCCTTTCTTCAGTGCATTATAACACTCTGTTGACGGATACATCAGGAAGTGAATTGTAAAAATCTCAGTGCAAGTCAATGACCGGAAGACGTTCTGAAAGTGTTATAATATGGAAAAGCAGGATCAAATCATACCCAGGTAGGAGAAAAATTCAGCCCGGAGGACCTTATTTAAGTTTTACATTGCCGTTAAAGTTAAGTCAGCGGCTAAAAGACAGATGATGCTGCCAGTCTCGATTTAAGAAGGGAAAGATGAAAATGAAACGTCAAATGTGGGGTGTGATCTTGCTTCTGCTTGGGATCCTGGTCTTACTGCAGGTAATCGGGGTATACAATTTTGGCCTTGCTTTTTGGCCGGTTGTGCTACTGCTGCTCGGGGTGGTGATTATCTGGGAAAGCCTCAGCTTTGGCTGGGCCTCCTGGGTTTTGCTTGGCTTAGGGCTCTGGGT
>JBFYYZ010000002.1:0-7761 GCA_041309745.1 Bacillota bacterium
CTCTCAATCACATCGGGATAAATGGTACCCTGAGCCAGGTAGGTAATATCACCCATGGAAAGGGCCTTTTCTTTGAAAACATCGATAAACTCCTTGCCGATGATCATCCGCTTTTCTTCAGGGTCCGTCACTCCGGCCAGGCGCTCAAGAAACCTCTCGCGGGCATCGATGTGTATAAACTCGCCCTTCAGTTTTTCGCTGTAAAGCCTGGTCACCTGATCGGCTTCATCCTTGCGCAGCAGTCCATGATCGACAAAGATGTAAACCGCCCTCTCTCCTACCGCCCGGTCCAGGATGAAGGCTACAACTGAAGAGTCAACCCCGCCACTCAGTGCACAAACCACCTTATCGGTAGCGCTGATAGTTTCGTTGATCTTCTCAACAGCGTCGTTAATAAAATTGCCGGGTGTCCAGCTTTTGTGGCAACCGCAGACTTTAAACAGAAACTCCTGCAGTACCTGATTGCCCCCGGGGGTGTGAAAAACCTCGGGATGGAACTGAACACCGTATATTTTTCGATCGTGATCACCAATTGCGGCCAGGGTATTGTTTTCAGTTCTGGCCAAGACACTGAAACCCGGAGGAGGCTTTAAAACCTCATCCTGGTGGCTCATCCAACCACAATTATTCTCACTGTTTATAAAGAGAGGGTCACTAAAGAGCGGCTCTTTCTCCACGATGTTAAAAGAGGTACGTCCGAACTCGGAACGGTCTCCTCTTCTCACCTCTCCGCCCAGCTCCTTAGCCAGGAGCTGCATCCCGTAACAGATCCCGAGAATCGGGATGCCGCCTTCGAAAACCTTTGCGTCGCAGCGGGGTGCCTGATCGCTGTAGACACTAGCCGGACTTCCGGAAAGAATAATCCCGGCCGGTTTTAAACCGGCAATCTCACTGAAGGCTGTATCGTAAGGTAACAATTCACAGTAAACGCCTGCTTCCCTGATCCGCCTGGCAATCAGCATGCTATACTGGCCGCCAAAATCGAGGATCATCACTTTCTCGCGCAGGCTTTCGGAATTATCATTTAAAAAGTGATTCATCTCAACACCCCTTTCTTCTTCTGGCTCTTAAACCGGGATATTCCCCCGAAAAACAGGCTGTGCAATAGTCACCGCTGTCACGGCCGAGCGCACAGTATAGATCTTCGGGCTCGGCAAAGGTAATGCTGTCAGCGCCAATCTGTTCAGACAAAGTCGCCAACCCTGAGCTACTAAATGCCAGGTCGGCCGCAACTGGTATATCTATTCCGTAGTAGCAAGGGTTCTTATAGGGTGGGGAGGCAATGCAGAGGTGCACCTCTTTTGCCCCGGCGGCACGTAGCAGGGAGGTTAAAATGCGGGCAGTAGTGCCGCGCACAAGCGAATCATCGACTACGGCAACTTTTTTATCCCGCACCAGGCTGGCTATCGGGTTGAATTTAAGGCGCACCGCCAGCTCTCGCTCGCCTTGAGTCGGCTCGATAAAAGTTCTGCCCAAATAGGGGTTACGGTAAACCGCCCACTCCAGGGGCAGTTTCAGGGCTTCAGCCAGGCCCATCGCTGCCGAGACACCGGAGTCAGGTGAAGGGATAATCATATCAAGGTTTTGTTTCACCCTCCCCGCAAGCAGCGAACCAACCGCTTTGCGGACCTGGTGAACATTTTTACCGTTAATCACACTATCCGGGCGGGCAAAGTAGACATACTCAAAAATGCAGAGCGACTTTCTTACACCTGCTTTTGCACTGCGGCTGATCAGCCCTTCCGGACCAATGGCCACTATTTCGCCTGGTTCAACTTCACGGACCAAGCTTGCCCCGACAGTATCCAGAGCAGCCGTTTCTGATGCCAGATAATAGGTTTGATCATCCCCGCCGATCACCAGCGGTCTGAAACCATTCGGATCTCTAAAAGCATAAAGGTGATTTTCATCCATCAGCGCAGCCGCGTAGGCGCCCCTAATCTCCCGCATCGTTTTTTCAATCGCCTTTAACAGACCCTGGCGCCGGTAGCGAAAGATAAGGGCAAGGATAATCTCAGTATCAGATGTGGTATGAAAGATCTGTCCCTCTTCTAGCAGGCGGTTATGAAGATGTCGTGTGTTAGTCAGGTTGCCGTTGTGGGCCAGGGCCATCGCTTTGCCATCATAGGTACGGGCTACCAGGGGCTGAGCGTTGAAAGGGTTGCTGGAACCGGTAGTTGAGTAGCGAACGTGCCCTAAGATAGTAGAGGCTTTTACTGCATCAAGAGTCGGGCGGTTAAAAACCTGTTCAACCAACCCCATCCCTCTCACCAACTCAATGCCGGAGGCGCTGGCATAAGCCATGCCGGCGCTTTCCTGCCCACGATGCTGTAGGGCCAGTAAACCTAAGTAAGTAACAATCGCCGCATTACCGGGCCCCTTGTAGTTATAAACGGCAAAAACCCCGCACTTATCCCGCGGTTTGCTGTCAGATAGTGTTGTTGGTTCGATCTTTTTTCTCATTAACATTTTCTTATTATTCACCCTACAGAGAAAATAATCCTTTCATTTTGTTGACTTTGCTAAATTAATTGTATATACTGCTCATGAGCAAAGGCGCTCGCAAGTGCAGCTTATCCAAGCTGTCTGGCGGGCGTCTCTTATTTTATATACTTAAAAGGAGCTAAAACAATGGGTAAAACAAAAGAAGACATTCTCCATGACGTAAAAGAATCAGGGGTCAGGTTTATACACATGCAGTTTACCGACCTGGCCGGACAGTTGAAAAATGTGGCGATAACCAGAGAACAACTGGACAAAGCTTTAGATGGAGAAATTATGTTTGACGGCTCTTCGATTGAAGGTTTCGTGCGGATTGAGGAGTCTGATATGTATTTGAGGCCCGATTTTGATACATTTGCGATCTTTCCCTGGCATCCGCGCGAGGGCGGTATGGCCAGATTAATGTGCGATGTTTACAACCCGGACGGCAGCCCCTTTGAAGGATGCCCGCGTAGCCAGCTGAAACGAATGATCGAGCTGGCTAAAAAAGATAATTACACGATGAACTGCGGCCCTGAAGCGGAATTTTTTATGTTTCATATTGATGAAAACGGCGCCCCCACCCTGCACACCCATGATCAAGGCGGTTATTTCGACCTGGCACCAACCGATTTAGGTGAAAACGCCCGCCGTGACATGGTTTTAAGCCTTGAGGAGATGGGTTTGGAAATCGAAGCGTCACACCACGAGGTTGCTCCGGGGCAGCATGAGATTGACTTCAAATACAGTGATGCTCTGCATACTGCGGACAGTCTATCAACTTTTCGTTTTGTAATCAGGACAATCGCCCAGCGCCACGGCCTTTATGCTACTTTTATGCCGAAGCCAATCGCCATGATTAACGGCTCTGGAATGCACACCCACCTCTCCCTCTTTACAAACGGGAAGAATATTTTCCATGACCCGAATGCCCCTGAAGAGATGAGCCAGGAAATGTTATATTTTATAGGTGGCCTGCTTCAACACGCAAAGAGTTACACCGCTGTTACCAATCCGCTGGTTAACTCCTATAAGCGTTTGGTACCCGGTTACGAAGCTCCGGTCTATATTGCCTGGTCTTACCGCAACCGCAGCCCTCTGGTAAGAGTGCCGGCCAGGCGGGGCATCGGCACCAGGGTTGAACTACGCAGCCCCGATCCATCCTGCAACCCGTACCTTGCTTTCGCCGTGATGCTGCGCGCTGGACTGGATGGGATTCACAACAAGATCACCCCGCCGGATCCGGTCAATTTGAACATCTACGATATGACGGAAGAGGAAAAAATTGATTACGGCATTGACCGCCTACCAGAAAACCTCTATGATGCTGTGGTAGAGTTAGATAACAGCCCGCTGATCCGGGAAGCTTTGGGCGAGCATATTTACAACCGTTTTCGTGAGGGACGGATCAAGGAATGGCTGGAGTACCGGATCCAGGTCCATGACTGGGAAGTTAAACAGTATCTAACCCGTTTTTAGATTGTTTTATAGGGCAAAATCAATACTTTTCACCCCCATCCCAACCCTCCCCCCTCAAGGGGGAGGGAGTTTTTTTCCCCCTCGATGATAACGGGAGAAGGAGTTTTTTATCCCTCTCTGATAACAATAGAGGTTGTTTTTGTTGCAAGGGAGCCGTAAAAACAATAGTATAATAGAAACAAAACGGACTCAGTATACCGGAAGGTCAAGCGATGGGCAATCAAAAATATGACTACTGCATAGGCACTGCAAATGCCGGCTTAAAGAAGGCGGTTGCCGCATATTTAAGTGAAGCGGATTTTTTCAATAGCGGCGAAGGTAAAAGCATCCCTGAATTTTTGCGGGTATTACGCTTAAATCAGCCCTGGCTGGCGATCATCGACACCGCGCTTCCACCTGGTAACATTAAACAATTGGCTTCAATCATTGAAGAAGACAGCTTATCGGCAACGCTTTTCATTGATACCGGAAAAATAAATATGAACAGCTACATGTTGCTCAAATGGCCGGTCGAAGCCCAGGTTTTAAGCGCTGTTGCAGAAACATTATGTCTGGAATTTGCCCGAAAAAAAGCACTTAAGAATCAAATCAGGGGTCTCGAAAAAAAGCTTACTAACCGCAAAGAGATAGAAAAAGCTAAAGGTATTTTAATGCAGAGTATGGAGATCGATGAAGATCTAGCTTACCGCTACCTGCAAACAAAAAGCATGGAAAAACGGATTACCATGATCGAGATGGCCCGGGAAGTAATCGCTAACCCCGCCTATTTTTGTTCTTAATAGCCGCTCCGATAAACTCTTTAAAAAGTGGATGCGGTCTTGTGGGCCTTGATTTAAACTCCGGATGAAACTGAACAGCTAAAAACCAGGGATGATCTTTTAGCTCTACCATCTCCACCAGGTTATCTTCTTCGTTAATGCCGCTGAATACCATACCGGCCTGCTCAAGCCTGGTAATATATTCGTTGTTAAATTCGTAGCGGTGCCGGTGTCTTTCCGAAATTTTCTCTGCACCATAGGCTTTTTCGGCCAGACTGTTCTTTTTAATCGTGCAGGGATAGGCTCCGAGACGCAAGGTTCCGCCAATACGGGTATTATCTTTCTGTCCCGGTATGAAATCGATTACCGGAGCAGGGGTATTTGGCTCAAACTCGGTGCTGTGAGCCCCTTTAAGCCCGGCCACGTTCCGAGCAAACTCGATCACCGCGCACTGCATACCGAGGCAGAGGCCTAAAAAGGGTACCTGATTTTCCCGCGCATACTCGATCGCACAGATTTTACCTTCAATGCCCCGTTCACCAAAACCGCCCGGGACCAGAATACCGTCAGCATCACCGATTAACTCAATTGCTTCACGGCACTCCAGGTCTTCAGCCTGAATGAGAACAGTTTCAACCTCCACATCGTGTGCCAGTCCTGCATGAAAGAGAGCTTCATTGATGCTGATATAGGCATCGCGCAGAGCAACATATTTACCAATTAATGCTATTTTTATTTTATGCTTAAAGCTGCTGGCCTGCTTAACCATTTCCTTCCACTGATCCAAATCTGCATCCCGGCAGGAAAGGTCCAGTTTCTCCAGAACCATCTGGTCAAGCTTCTGCTCTTTCAACAGCAGCGGCACTTCATAAATGACCCGGGTATCTACATTTTCGATAACCTCGTCTGGTTTAACGTTACAAAAAAGGGCGATTTTTTTACGCAGATCTTCGCCAAGATGATATTCAGCACGGCAAACAATAATATCAGGTTGAATACCGATACTGCGCAGTTCCTTAACGCTGTGTTGGGTTGGTTTTGTTTTCAGCTCGCCTGACATCGGCAGATATGGCACCAGGGTTACGTGAATAAAGATTACATTTTCCCAACCGAGATCGTAGCGTAACTGGCGAATTGCTTCCATGAAAGGCAGGCTCTCAATATCGCCAACCGTTCCGCCAATCTCCGTAATAATTACATCAAGATCACGGTTGTGATCCACTTTTGTTACACAGCTTTTTATTTCATCTGTAATATGGGGAATAACCTGAACCGTGTTGCCCTGGAAGTGACCTTCGCGTTCAGCTTCAATCACCGACCAGTAAACCCGGCCTGCCGTGACATTATTATTACGGGTCAGGTTTTCATCGATAAATCTTTCGTAGTGCCCTAAATCAAGATCAGTTTCTGCTCCGTCATCGGTAACAAATACTTCTCCATGCTGGTAGGGGCTCATCGTTCCGGGGTCGTAATTGATATAGGGATCAAACTTTTGGATGGTCAGCCTTAAACCTCTGCTCTTTAAAAGACAGCCGAGAGAAGCTGCCGTGATGCCTTTTCCCAGAGAAGAAACAACACCACCGGTAATAAAAATATACTTAGTCATAAGCGCCCCCCTTGCATTATACTCTAAAAAAAACTGAACCGGCTCAGCAACTGCTGCAGCTGGTTTTAGTTCACCCTCCACAACTTGAGGAGGCGGTTCCGCCTCCGGTCGAGCTTCTGCCGGTCCGGAAGTTAGAGATGACTTTACCGGCATCTTTTCCGCAGGCAGGACACTTGATGCTGCCAACATCACTGCTGCATAGCTCTTCGCTCTTTTTGCGGCAGTCCGGGCAGTAAAATTCATATAGGGGCAAAACTGCACCTCCTCTCTTATTTTCTATTCGCCGCCAGGCGGCTGATTAGGTCCGGCCCTTCAATCTCTTTCTCTTCTTAGCCCGTCTTCTCTTCTTGCGCTGCCTTTTTAAAGCTTTGCGTGATTTTTCTTTTGCCATCGCCTGAGCCTACCCCTCCTTTACGTAACGTCAAAAAAAGCTCAAAAAACCTATTTGTTATTATATCATTGCTTTAGCAGTGAAAAAAGAGAAAATTTGCAGTTAACCCAAAATCCTGTTGTGAAAAAATAAAAAATTCTACAAGGATTATCTGATAGAAAATAGAAAGAATAAAAAGAGAAGTTCTTAAACAACCCGGCTTTCTACTCTTGTTATTCCGCGTCAACAGCCGCTAACCGAGGGGGACTATAACTAATGGATCTAAGCTCCAATGCCCGCATTACTTATGAAAAAAGGTATTTAATTAAAGATGAAAAAGGTGTTCCAACAGAGACACCGGAAAATCTTTTACACCGGGTTGCCGCTAACATTGCTGCGATCGACAAGAAGTATGATAAAAGCGACTCCGAGGTTAAGGCAACAGAAGAAAGCTTCTTTAACGTGATGGCTGAAGGCCGGTTTATGCCCAACTCACCAACCCTGATGAATGCCGGACGTGAGCTGCAGCAGTTAAGCGCCTGTTTTGTCCTGCCACTGGAGGACAGCATGGAGGGCATCTTTACCGCTCTGAAAAACATGGCGTTGGTTCAAAAAACAGGCGGAGGAACCGGGTTTGCTTTTGATCGCCTCAGGCCGAGCAACGATCTGGTTAAATCAACAAATGGCGTAGCCAGCGGCCCCCTTTCATTTTTAAAAATATTTGACGCGGCAACAGAAGCTGTTAAACAGGGAGGAACCAGGCGCGGGGCCAATATGGGCTCACTGATCTACAATCATCCCAATATTCTCGAGTTCATCTGCTGCAAAGAAAAAGAAGATGAGATTAATAACTTTAATTTATCGGTTACCGTTTCCGATGAATTTATGCGCAAAGCAACCGGTGAAGATCCAGAATCACTCTACAACCTGATTAACCCCCGCACAAAGCAGATCTACTGCGATCCGGAAACAGGCAACCCTGCCCAGCTTGATGCCAGAGCTGTTTTTGATTTAATCGTGCAGAAGGCCTGGGAAAAAGGCGACCCCGGCATAATTTTTATCGACCG
>JBFYYZ010000003.1:0-2619 GCA_041309745.1 Bacillota bacterium
ACTGATGTCGGCGGAGTGCTGTTGAACTTGAAGAATGATCAGGAAGTAACAGGTGGTTTTTTAACCATTAAGAACAACCTGCATCAATTTAACCCACAAGCCCTTTTTAGCGGGGTGAGAATCCAGAAGATGGCCGGACCGGGAATTGACCTTTTTGTCGGCGGCAAGCACGACCCATCATTCGGACCGGTTGTCTTTTTCGGGATGGGTGGCATCTATATTGAAACATTCAAAGACGTGGCTAACCTGCTCTGCCCCTCTCGCACCGAGCAGGTAGCAGAAAAACTGGCAGAGCTGAAATCATCAGCGATGCTCTCCGGCCTGCGCGGACAGCGGGCCGCTGATACTAATCGTTTTATTGACCTCGTGATCCGTACAGCTAGGCTTCTAGCTGATTACCCCGGCATCAAGGAACTCGACATCAACCCCGTTCGCGTCTTTCCGAAAGGGGAAGGCGTCCTCGCCCTTGATACCAGGGTCAGAATTAGCGTAACCGATCGTTAACCTCTATTGTGACGGATAAAACCGGAACAGGGGATTATTTCTACTCCTCGTTTTTCAATACCATCGAGCAGCATATTCATGCCTAAGGAATCGCTGGCAATATGACCGGCAATGACAACGTTGAGATGATTTTTTTCGGCTTCTTCACGATGCTTGTCGCTCATGTGCATCCCGACAATTGTGCCCACTCCAGCCTGCGAAAGTTTGGCATAGGATTTTTCAGAACCGCTGGTGCCTCCGGTCATGTCAACTAGCACTTTTCCAGCACGGTTATCTTTACTGCCAAGCACAACATCAGGCCCGGCGCTGTATTTAATCGCCTCGGCATACTCGGGAATAGCTTTCAGGAGTTTTAAAATATCACCAACAGTGCGTGGAGTTTCTCGTTCAATTAGCTCCTGAAGGTAAGTATTGACCTGGTTATCTGCCACCGTATGGGAGCAGGCCAAAGCCAATCCGAGAAGCTTAGCAGCATCGATTGCCCGGTTATGGTTCACCGGCATCAAACCTCTCTTGACCTCACTGATCCGTGATGACATCAGCCCTTCAGCAACATTGATCGGCACCCCGAAGCGGGCCATGATATCTTCCTGCAGGTGCATTACATGGTGTAAATCGGCCAGCGCTTTTCCTTCCGGGTGGTGGGCCAGGATCAAGTCCACCGGTTTGCCTTTTTCACCTAGACGATCGGCAAGGAGAACTTCACCAACCTCAATGTCGATACCGACCAGCATCCTTTTAACTTCTTTTTCGGGATCTCCGCAAAGAATCCGTGTATCTGCGTAGGGGTTGGTCAGCCTTTCTCCATCAAATTCCTGCTTATCTTCTGCTTTCAGCTCGTCAAATTTCTTTTTTTCTCTGACCAGTGAAGCCTTCACTTCTTCCTGTCCACGGGGATCTTTTTCAATGCCCAATTCAACCAGGTAGTCATAAATCTCCTTAATCTTCAATGTTCTCGCTCCTCAAAAGGGTATTATGGTAACAGTAACAACTAATAACTGAAAAGTTGTTTTTAGGATCGAAGTTGATTATCATCCTTATCGCTGAAAGGTCTTCAGCTTTTAGCGATGTGCTGTACCTCACTAACCAGGCGTTCAATCTCCTCTTCCGTGTTGTAGGGGGATAACCCTATACGGACCAGACCGCCACTGTTTATCAATCCTAAAATTTCAACCAGCCTGACCGCATAAAAATGACCGTCCCAGACAAAAAGACCTTTTTCTCCTAGCTCTGCCGCAACTTTTTTCGAGTTGATGCCTTTGATCGCAAATGAAACGGTCGAAGTACGCAGTGAACCGGCAGGAGGACCATAAACCTTTAACCCGTCGATTTTTTCCAAGTCTTCGATCAGCTTTTGAGCCAGCGGTTGTTCGTATTCTTCCATCGCTTTCATGCCCGAGACAATCCGGCGGCGACGCTCCGAACAGTTCTCCCCAACAGCTGAATGATCATCAGGATTGCCGAACTTTTCCCCCAGATCAGCAATAAACTCCACCGCTTCACCGGCGCCGGCAATCCCTTCGTGATTAAGGGTGCCGGTTTCAATCCGGTATGGGATCTGCTCCGACTGCACCCGCAAACGATAGGTTGACAGGTTTTTAAAACGATCTCGTCTGCCGTAAAAGACTCCGATGTGAGGACCAAAAAACTTGTAGGCTGAACAGATCAAAAAATCGGTATCAAGCTCGCGCACATCTACGGCACCATGCAGGGCAAAGTGTACTGCATCTACTACCGTCATGGCCCCAACCTGGTGCGCCATCCGTACCATCTGGTGCACATCGCTGACAGTACCAATCCCATTTGAAGCATAACTGAAAGCGGCCACATAAGTTTTATCCGAAAGCTTGCTGCAAAAATCGTCGAGATCAAGCAAACAGCTTTCGGGATCGAACCTTGCCTCTTTAATTGTAAAACCCCTTTCGGCCAAAGCCAGCCAGGGTCCGCGGTTAGCTTCATGATCAATTTCGGTTATTAGAATCTCATTGCGGTTTCCTACTTCGCGGCCGAGGGCAAAAGCAAGCTGATAATTGAGGGTGGTCATATTCTGGCCGAAGGCCAATTCGTCGGCATCGCAGCCAAGGAAATCAGCAAGTGCCCGGCGGGCATTACTGA
>JBFYYZ010000004.1:0-3007 GCA_041309745.1 Bacillota bacterium
GCCGTGGGGATTGCCCAGGGGGCGATGGAAGAAGCGATTAATTATGCCAAAAACCGGGAGCAGTTCGGTCAGCCGATAGCCAATTTCCAGGCCATATCGTTTATGCTGGCCGATATGGGCACAAAAATTGAAGCAGCACGCCTTTTAACCTACCAGGCCGCTTACCTGGAAAGCGCCGCACTGCCCTATGGCAAGGCATCAGCAATGGCCAAACTTTATGCCGCTGAGATGGCAATGGAAGTTACAACCAACGCAGTACAGATCTTCGGCGGTTACGGTTATACCCGTGATTACCCGGTGGAGCGGTTCATGCGGGATGCCAAAATTACCCAGCTTTATGAAGGCACCAGTGAAGTCCAGCGACTGGTAATCTCACGCTACCTGCTGTCTTGATTTTAATGGCAACAGCCATGAATGGATCAATGAGTTAGTGCACAGATAACTATCTTGAGTGTAGATTTACGAAAGGGAGTTTTATGATGGCCTTTAAAAAGCCAGGCTTGATCATGGTCTTTACCGGAGACGGCAAAGGGAAAACCACTGCTGCTGTCGGTCAGGCCATCAGAGCCCTGGGACAGGGTTACCGGGTTTACATGATTCATTTTATGAAAGCGCGCGATTACGGTGAATTTATCGCTACTGCAACTCTGCCAAACCTGACCCTGGTCAGGGCCGGACGCGATGACTTTGTCAATCGTGATCATCCGGAACAGATCGATATTGAATTGGCAAAAGCCGGTTTCATCAAGGCCAGGGAGGCGGTCTTAAGCGGCGAATACGACATGGTTGTGCTTGATGAAATTAACGTTGCTGTGGATTACGGTTTAATTGCTGAAGCTGATCTGTTGCAGCTTCTTGAGCAGAAGCCGCCTGAAGTGACCATTATACTTACCGGCCGCGGCGCTTCGGCAGAGTTGGTGAAACGTGCTGACATGGTCAGTGAAATACTGGCAATTAAGCATCACTATAACCAGGGAGCAGATTGTTGCCCCGGTATTGAATATTAGCAAACATTGCCCCACCAGCAATGATTATTATGAGGTGACTGAATGCAGCAGTTAGTTAAAGAACTGCTCAAGGGTAACAGGCGGGCTGCAGCACGCCTGATTACCCTTGTTGAGAATGAAGACCGGGAAAAAACAGAGCTCCTGCAGGCTATTTATCCACACACAGGAAAAGCTTACGTGGTTGGCATTACCGGAGCACCCGGTGCAGGAAAAAGCTCGCTTGTTGACCGACTACTCCAGAAAATCAGGGCTGAAGGTTTAAGTGTAGGGATTATCGCGGTCGATCCAACCAGTCCCTTTAGTGGTGGAGCGATCCTGGGCGACCGCATCCGGATGCAGGACCACGCCCTTGATCCGGAGGTCTTTATCCGCAGCATGGGCACCAGGGGCAGCCTGGGAGGTCTTTCCAGGTCAACGCGGGAAGCGATCCAGGTCTTGGACGCATTAGGCAAGGATCTGATTTTGGTTGAAACCGTCGGGGTCGGTCAATCAGAGGTCGATATTGTTAAAACAGCCGATACAACGATCGTGGTGCTAACCCCTGCCGGCGGAGACAGCGTCCAGACACTAAAGGCGGGAATCATGGAAATTGCCGACCTTTTTGTGATCAACAAGGCTGATTTACCAGGGATAGAAAGAACCGTAACTGAAATTAACATGATGCTTGACATGAAAAGCGGTGCACCATGGAGACCAGCGGTTATCCCGACGGTATCGATCAGAGGTGAGGGCATTGAAGAACTCTGGACTGTTTTAAAAGAACATCGCCACTACCTTGAAACCAGCGGTCAGTTGGCAGAAGTGCGCTTACAGCGGGTAAGAAGGGAACTGACCGAGCAGGTTGAATATCTGGTGAAAAACCGCATTTGGGAAGAAGTTAAGGATAAATTTGTGCTTGAAGAGCTGATTGAAAAAATTGCCCGTCGCGAGAAAGATCCTTACAGTTCAGCGTGTGAACTTCTGGATTCAATTAATTTCTTTGAGAGCAAGAGCTGAAGAAGGTGATCTGGTGCCCAATAATGATAAAATGAGTACTTTAAAAAAAAGACTGGAAGAGTGGCAGGCTCAAGTTTCCACTATCGCAGAGCGCCCGGAGTCTTTCAATACCATATCCGGCGTGCCGGTAAAACCGCTCTGTACGCCACTTGATGTGGAAAAGCTTGATTACGAAAAAGATCTGGGCCTGCCCGGCAGTTACCCCTACACCAGGGGAGTCCAGGATAATATGTACCGGGGGCGTTACTGGACGATGCGCCAGTTTTCCGGCTTCGGGGATGCTTTCGACTCGAATCGCCGCTACCGTTACCTTCTTGAACAGGGCCAAACCGGTCTTTCGGTTGCTTTCGACTTGCCGACCATCATGGGCTATGATTCAGATCACGAACGCTCACAGGGTGAAGTCGGGCGCTGTGGTGTGGCGATCGATTCCCTGGAAGACATGGAAGCGCTCTTCGAACAGATTCCTTTAGATCGGGTAACAACTTCGATGACGATTAACGGGCCTGCATCGATCCTCTGGTGCATGTATTTAGCCAATGCAGAAAAACAAGGAGTCGGCTTGCACCAGGTTGGCGGTACAATCCAAAATGATATTTTGAAGGAATATATTGCCCAGAAATCATGGATATTTCCGCCGGAACCCTCAATGCGCCTGATTACCGACATTTTTGCTTTCGCCACTGATCATGTGCCCAAATGGAATACGATCAGCATCAGTGGTTACCACATCAGGGAAGCCGGCTCAACCGCTGCTCAGGAGCTTGCCTTTACACTGGCTGACGGTTTTGCTTATTTGGAAGCCGGTATTGCGGCCGGGTTAAACGTTGATAGCTTTGCGCCGCGTCTTTCTTTCTTTTTTAACGCCCATCTTGATTTCTTTGAAGAAATTTGCAAATACAGGGCTGCCCGCCGCATCTGGTCCCGCCACCTGAAAGAGCGCTACGGCGCCAAAGACCCTCGCTCTCTGAAGTTGCGTTTTCACACTCAGACTGCGGGCTGCA
>JBFYYZ010000005.1:0-2849 GCA_041309745.1 Bacillota bacterium
GATATTGGTTTCATCATCGGCGATATAAATCAGCTCATTCACCTATAAACTGCCTCCCTGTTTTTACTTATGCTATTTTAATTCATATTAAAATAAAATTCTAATGAGCAACTGCCATAAATTTGCGGCAAAACCTACGCATCTAGCGGGTTTAATGTCTGCAGACCATGCAGCTCGGCAATTCTAATCAGCTTATGATCGGAACAGACAAATACAGGATTGCTGGTTTTGATAGAAAGTACTGCTGCCAGTTGCAGGGCGTCAATCGGGGTCAGATAATGTTCTGAGCAGAGATCAACACTAAGTAAAACAACCTTCGGTGTAACATCAAGCGTAAATATGGTACCACAGGCTATTTCGCCAAGAAAAATCTTCATCAACTGCTTGAATTCTGCATCCGAAATAACCTGATCAATTTCTGCAAGCCTTTTTAGGTTTGATACAACTTCAGTTATGGTCAGTTGCGATATGAAGCGACTCGCTTTTTCTTCAAATACTCGATTAACAATCTCTGTTCCCGGTTCATCAGCATATCTTTTAAACACAGCACTGGTGTCAATAAAGTAGGTTTTTTCGCTCATTATTTTTCTTTTCTCAGTTCAGTGGACCTTTCGGACAGTGAGAAAGGAACTTTGTTTAAGATCTTCTTTGCTGCTTCAACACTATCCTCGTCCTGATCAGAACCGTACTTTTCGCAGTATTCCCGCACCAGTTCATGCCCCTCCCTGACCGGCTTTAGTAATATACCATCAAGAAATATGGAAGCATCAAGGTAATAACCTTCTTTAATATTCAATTCTTCCCGTAAAGCAGCTGGTAAGGTAATCTGGCCCTTGGCGGTTACTTTTACTGTTTTCATTCTAACTCTCCCCATCGACAATGTTTTCCTTACTCCTTACTTTCATTGTATTCTAAATTGGCAATCCAGTCAATGCCTTATATCAGGCTTAAGCACTACCTTGTTATTCGCCCTTGCTTGACTTGATACCGGTTGCTGAGTATATTCAAGCTACGTTCAGTTCAGAAAGGATCCGGATAAATAAGTTTTCCAAGGAGGATTATGATGCTACCTAAACGAGAAGATATTGAAGCGGCTGGCAAGATTATTTACGAGGTAATGGCACCCACAGCCCAGTATTGCTGGCCGCTGCTCTCCGAGCGGTTAGGCACGGAAATATGGCTGAAGCATGAGAACCACACACCGGTCGGCGCCTTTAAAATTCGCGGCGGTCTGGTCTTTTTTAATGATCTGGCCAAATCCGGACGGGTGCCAGAGGGTGTAATCAGCGCCACCCGCGGTAATCACGGACAATCAGTCGGGTTTGCGGCCCGCCGTCAGGGCATTCCTGTAAAAATCGTCGTTCCCCGGGGCAACAGTACTGAAAAAAATGCCGCCATGAAAGCACTGGGTGTGGAACTGATCGAGTATGGTGATCAGTTTCAGGAGGCCCGGGAGTATGCAGAGAAGCTTGCTCAGGAGCAATCGCTGCTGATGGTTCCTTCTTTCCACCCGCTTTTAGTGGCCGGCGTGGCCACTTACAGCCTGGAGCTGCTGACGGCAGTTACCGATGTTGACGTTGCTTATGTTCCAATTGGCCTGGGTTCCGGGATCTGCGGCATGATGGCCGCAAGGGATGCACTGGGGCTTAAAACTAAAATAGTCGGCGTAGTCTCTGCCCATGCTCAAACTTATGCGAAGTCGTTTTTCGCTAAAAAGCCGGTAGAATCTCCGGTAAGCACGCGACTGGCTGACGGGGTAGCCTGCAGCACCACCGATCCCGAAGCGCTTGAAGTCATTTTAGAGGGTGTCGAAAGAATTGTTGAGGTGACCGACGCTGAGGTAGCGGAAGCAATGCGCACGATCTTTGAGTGCACTCACAATGTCAGCGAGGGAGCTGGAGCTGCAGGCTTTGCGGCGGCGATGAAAGAAAAGGATAAGCTGACTGGGCTGAAAGTCGCTACGGTTCTATCCGGCGGTAATGTCGATCGCGATTTATTTGCTGCAGTACTTACAGGAGGCTAAGCCCCCTAGAGATTGCCCACAGACCGCCGATAAAGGCAATTATTACGACCAGAATGCCGATCATTTCTGCAAATTTGGGTGTAACGGCTTCGTGCCATACCGAGCGCACCACTCTCATTGGATCGGTGCGAATGATATAAACCAGAAAGGGAATTAAGAGCAGCATTATGAAGCCCAAAGCGATGATCAGATAGGGAATCCAGACCATTTTGATCTCCCCCTTAAACAACAGTGAAAATGTTTTTTAATGCTTACAAGGTTTTTATGAGGCTATCGTAACACATCTGCTTAAATAATAGGCTATCTTTATCTGCTGAGCAAAAAATCTTATAGAAAAGAATGCTGCCGAGTAGCACCGGCTAGCTGGAATCGTTACTGTGCTCTAACATGGTAAAATAAAGCATGAACAAAGACACTTACGATCTGGTCGTGGTGGGTGCCGGGCCAGCCGGCGCGCTTGCCGCTGCAACGGCTGCCAAGGTCGGTTTAAAAACGGCCATCATTGAGCAAAAAAGTTTTCCACGCCAAAAATTGTGCGGCGGATTTATCTCTGCCCGTGCGCTTTCTATGCTGCCTGAAGACTTCTTTCTGCCTCCTGGTAATGCCGAACCCGTTTACCGCCTCTCTATCATCAAAAAAATAGAAGTTACAGCTACCAGTCGACTGAACTCCTGGGCTACCTGGTGCAGCGAAGTTCTTTTGATCAGCTCTTGGCTGCCTACGCCAGCCAAAAAGGGGCTGATCTGTATGAGAAAGCAGCTCTTACTGAGGTAGGAATTGCCGGCGCTGAAGCAGCTCAACAGCCAAACAATTTTCTAATTAACTT
>JBFYYZ010000006.1:0-3484 GCA_041309745.1 Bacillota bacterium
GAAGCCGGCGAGATCTACAATGGCAAAGTTACCCGGGTTGAAAGATATGGCGCTTTTGTTGAGCTTCTGCCGGGCAAAGAAGGCCTGTTGCACATTTCGCACATGGCTTATCACCGGGTAGATAAAACGGAAGATGTTGTTAAACTGGGTGATATGATCGAAGTTAAAGTTACAGACATTGATGAAAAAGGACGTATCAATCTTTCACGGAAAGCCCTGCTGACGAAACCGGAAGGTTACGTCGAAAGGGAAAGCAGCGACAGAGGCAGCAGAGACAGGGGCAATCGTGGTGATCGTCCCCGCCCTAGTCGCAGTTAATAACTGAACCTGATTTTGAACTGTTTCGGAGGTGCTGTCATCGACTGGAGCACCGTTAAGATATTGGTGAAAAGAGCTGAAGATGCAAAGGATCTACCCCTTCCCTCATACATGACCGATGGGGCATCGGGTCTTGATCTGTTTGCAGCAGTAAATGAACAAACGATCATTACACCGGGGGAATGGAACCTGATTCCTACCGGGCTGTATGTTGCTGTACCGGCCGGGTTTGAGTTGCAAATCCGGCCGCGCAGCGGTCTGGCAGTTAAGTTTGGGATCGGTGTTTTAAATTCTCCGGGAACAATTGATTCAGATTACCGCGGTGAAATAAAAATCATCCTGATTAATCTCGGCCAGAAAGACTATTCAGTCAAACGCGGTGATCGCATCGCCCAGATGGTGGTCGTACCCGTGATCAGAGCGGCTATTGAAGAGAGAGCCGAACTGCCTCCGACTGCCCGGGACAGTGGAGGATTTGGTCACACCGGCTGAGTGCCGGAGCATATTATTATTATTTAAGTGTTTGTTTTATTACAATTTAAAACATGAAAAACATGATGGAGGAACATTTTGTCAAAAAGAAAAAACAGTAATAATACCCTGAAACTGATTCCCCTTGGCGGAGTCGGTGAAATAGGCAAGAATATGTTTGTATTACAATACGGAGAAGAATGCCTGATCATCGATGCCGGTTTAAAATTCCCTGATGAATCGATGCTCGGTGTCGATATTGTCATTCCTGATATTTCATATCTTACCGAAAATAACTTTAAGATTTTAGGAGTAGTGCTCACACACGGTCACGAGGATCATATTGGAGCGCTGCCTTTTATCCTTGACGAACTGGATCTGCCAGTTTACGGCACACGTCTTACCCTTGGTTTACTGGAGGCAAAGCTGAGGGAACACCCGGGGATAAAGCCGCGCATGACTGAAATTAACCCGGATCATAACTTAAAGCTTTCCGATAATTTCGAGCTCTCTTTTTTCAGGACCAACCACAGCATTCCCGACTCGGTTGGAATTGCAATCGAAACCCCGGGCGGCTTAATCGTTACCACCGGTGATTTTAAATTTGATCAAACCCCGGTCGACGGAAGAATCACGGATTACCACAAGCTGGCTGCACTGGGACAAAAAGGTGTAGTTGCCGCCCTAATCGACTCGACAAACGCTGATCGTCCTGGCTATACTCTTTCTGAAAAAGAGGTTGGTAACAATATTAATGAAATATTCCGGATATCACAGAGTCGGATCATCCTTGCGACATTCGCATCGAACATCCATCGTATTCAACAGGTTGTTGACGCAGCAGTGCGCTACGATCGAAAAGTATGTGTGGTGGGCAGAAGCATTGTTAATTCGGTTGAAATTTCCACCGAATTGGGTTACCTGAAAATACCTGATGGAGTGATGATCGATCTCGACAAGGTTAAGGGAATTAAGCCGGAGAAGATGGCTTTGATCACTACCGGAAGCCAGGGAGAGCCGATGTCTGCCCTGACCAGGATTTCGCAGTCCGAACACCGTCAGGTAACGGTGCAACCGGGTGATACAGTGATTATTGCCGCTAATCCGATCCCCGGTAACGAAAAACTGGTTGCCCGAACTGTAAACAACCTCTTTCAGCTAAAGGCTGATGTTATTTACAGACCCATCTCAGGGGTTCATGTATCCGGTCATGGTAGTGAAGAAGAGATCAAACTGATGATTAATCTACTGCGGCCCAAGTACCTGATTCCATTTCACGGTGAATTCAGGCAAATGGCTGCTTGCTCAAAATTAGCCCAGAGATTAGGCATTCCGGAAGATAATGTTTTTATGGTCAAGCCCGGTACAGTAATGGAATTTGCAGATAACCGGGGTAGGATTACCGGTAATGTACCGGCAGGTCGGATCCTGGTCGACGGCTTTGGGGTTGGCGACGTGGGAGAAGTAGTAATCAGGGATCGGCAGATCCTTTCTGAAGATGGGATTGTCATTATTGTTTTAGCGGTCGATCCGGAAAAGGGCACTCTACTCGCCGGTCCGGAAATAATCACGCGCGGTTTTGTTTACGTCCGTGAATCCGTCGATCTGCTGGAAAGCGCTAAAGAATCTTTGATGCGGGCCATAAACAAGATAAACGATGGTGAGCTGCAGGAGTGGAATAAGGTTAAGTCAAGAATCCGCGATGCTGCATCATCTTTTTTCTACGAACATACCGGTCGTCGGCCGATGATCATGCCAATTATCGTCGACGTGCCACCTAAAGGTAACGGTTTGCAATAGCTATCAGATCGAACGAAGGAGAACTTTTTAAGTTCTCCTTTTTTAGATCCTCAGTATATAATGATTAATAATTTACAACTAAACTAAGGAGTGGTCATTGTGAATCGTTACAAGTTTATCTTAAACCCGATCGCCGGCGGCGGAAGGGCCAAATTTATGATGCCGGCCATTGAAAAATACTTTCAGGAAGCAAAGTTGGATTATGAAATATACCAGACCAGCGGCCACCAGGATGCAATCGGAGCGGCACACAGGGCAGCTGAAGAAGGATTTAACATTGTAGTTGCTGCCGGTGGTGATGGAACGGTTAATGAAGTTCTTAACGGCATAGTCGGCAGTGAAGCCGTTTTGGCGGTGATTCACGGCGGCAAAGGTAATGATTTTGCTTTAAGTGTTAATATGCCTAAAGAGACGGAAGCCGCCTGCAGGGCGCTGGAGAAAGCAGCAATTAAAAAGATCGATTTAGGTAAGGTGCTGGATCGTCATTTTATAAACTCCGTCGGTGTTGGTTTTGATGCAACTGTGGCCTCCAGGGTTAATCGCGGAATAAAGCCTTTAAACGGAGTCTCTGCTTATATCTATGCTGTTTTCGAAACGCTGCTTACTTACCGTCCCATCGAAATGGAAATTGAACTGGGTGATGGGAGGAAATTCAGCCAGAAACCGATGCTTGTTGCGGTTGGTATCGGACGCTCTTACGGCGGTGGTATGATGATTCTTCCCAGTGCAATTCAGGATGATGGCCTACTTGATATATGTGTCTTTGATCAGATGAACAACCTGGCCCTTGCTTATCATTTTCCCAAGGTCTTCAGCGGCAAGCATGTTAAGTTAAAAGAGGCTGCTTTCTATCGCTCGGAGGAAATAACTCTTCACCTGAGCGAGAAATGCCCCC
>JBFYYZ010000007.1:0-3129 GCA_041309745.1 Bacillota bacterium
CAGGATAACGGGCAGTTCTATAAGGCTACTGTCGAGATAACAGATACAGAGTTTATTATAGATTTGACCGAAAGCCCTGATCAGGACAGCGGCCCCTTTAACAGCAGCCGTGATGGAACATTAACCATCTGTCAGCTTGCATTTAAAGGTGTAACCTCAGCCGACAAGATGTCCAATAGCGGCACTTTCAGGCCGCTTAAAGTAATAACACGCCCGGGCTCCGTGTTTGATCCAATTCACCCTGCTGCCCAGGCTATCTATTATGAACTAACCTGCAGGTTATCAGATCTTATTGTCAGGTGCCTTGCCGAGAATATGACTGATCGTCTGGCTGCCGGAGGCTTTTCTTCTGTTTGTGGAACCCTGTTTGGAGGGATACATCCGGACACAAACAGGACCTATGTTGTAATTGAGCCTGAAATTGGCGGCTGGGGAGGCTCTGCAAGAGCGGATGGCAATTCCGGGCAGTTCAGCATGATGCACGGTGAGACATATAACTGCCCCGCTGAAGTTGCGGAAGCTCGCTACGGTGTAACTGTAGACTACTTGAGCTTTCACGATGAAGATGGAGGAGCAGGCCTGCACCGGGGCGGAAAAGGGGTAAGAATAGACTACCGGATCAGGTCTGATAATGCCTGGCTTTCAATAGCCTATACCCGTTCTAAATTTCCACCCTGGCCCCTGGAAGGCGGATGTGAAGGATCGCCAAACTACGTATTAATCGTTCGCTCCGACGGCAGCACTGAAAGACATGCCGTTGTCAGCGGGTTAACCCTGAACACCAATGATGTAATCCAAATCATGACCGGCACGGGTGCCGGATGGGGAGATCCCTTGAAACGCGACATCGGGCTGATCGAAGAGGATATTAAAAACGGGTATGTCACCTTAGAACAGGCTAACCGTTATAATGATTACAAGACAGGGGGGAGTTTCTCCCTGTTCTTTTTTTACTCAAACATCATTCTCGAACCGAAAAATGAATTGGATAAAAGGTATGCAGAATATAAGAATGGCAAGCTTGGTTTGCATGATTGGAAAGAAGTTCACTCGGTGGTTAGAGAAAGAAACTAATGAGACTATTTTATGTGTTTGGCAAGTAATAAATACATGGTTGGCAGCTAAAAAATACAGCGGTATGAAGGCTGCCATAGTTTTTCACCGATCATATATATGAATTGCTTCATGCCAACTTTTTACACTAACCTGACTGCGGTTTTGGCTCTCATTGCCCCCATATATCAAATAAGGAAAACCGGCTTTATCAGAAGCAAGCTTACTCCAGTAGTTCAGCATTTTGAAAAAATCAGGGTTAATTGTTTTACCGGCTTTTATTTCTATCGGTATTAATTTGTTCCGGTGTTCAAGAATACAATCTACCTCACTACCTTTGTTGTCACGCCAAAAAAATGTGCGTGGTTCAAGGCCTTTATTATATCGGTTCTTAGCCAGTTCTGTTAAAATTAGCGTTTCAAAAAGCCCGCCCTTCAAGTAATGAGTATTAAGCTGCTTTGTACTTTCGATCCCCAGTAATGAGGCAACCAGCCCTGGATCGTGAAAATAGAGTTTTGGTTGTTTAACCAGGCGCTTGTTGAAGTTTTCGAAATGAGGCTGCAGCATAAATACAATAAAACTTGATTCCAGAACTGAAAGCCAGGACTTCGCCGTATTATGGCTGATTCCGCAATCACTACCAAGAGAACTGAGGTTAAGAAGTTGACCGGTTCGTCCGGCACACAGCTTAATAAACCGTCGGAAAGCACCAAGGTCGGTGATATTTTTTATCAAGCGCACATCTCTTTCAATATAGGTTTGGATGTAGCTTGTATACCATATTTCCGGATCCAGTTGACGGTCATATATTCTGGGATATAAACCTTTAAAGAGATATTCCTCGTAGTTATCAACCTGATAGCCGGCATTCTTAAGTTCTTCAATACTAAGAGGCAACAACTTAAGTATAGCAACCCGGCCTGCAAGGGTCTGAGATATCGTTTCCTGAAGTAAATAATTATTAGAACCGGTCAATATATAGAGACCGCTTTCATTATTTTGATCAACTATTGTTTGAATATAGGAAAAAAGTAGAGGCGCTCGTTGAACTTCATCAAGGATTACGCCATCGCGGTATCCAGATAAAAATCCCCGCGGATCGCTTAAAGCAAACTCTCTCTTATCAGGATCTTCAAGAGAGACATAATCTTTTTCAGGAAATGAAGATCTGACCAGTGTAGTTTTTCCGGATTGGCGAGGCCCGATCACTGAAACAACAGGGTATTTACCTGCCAGTTCAATTAATTTTTCCTGCATCATGCGCGCTATCATGTTAAAACTATAGCATAATGAGTACAATTTGTAAATAAGATTTACACTTTGTACTACTTTGGTCTGTTAAGCAAAGAGAAAGGAGACTATTCTTTGATGATGCAGTGAGCCACGGCCCGCACACAGCGAGGCCTGCACCTTAAATGATATTTATGTAGGCAGCTCCCGGAGTTGCTACTTGCTGTTTGTATTCTACGAGGCGGGGTGTGCCTATTCAATGGCTCAATTTCGTGACAACATTGCAGAGTTTGACCCTGCTCTATAAAGCACCGCCTGATGATATCAATTAAAATATGCTGATCATCACTTAAAAGGGTTTTTACTAGTTCCATAGCATTCTGTCTGCTTGACAAGGAAAAGTGTGTATTATATACTACACACTACCATGGAAAATATTTTTGGCAGTTACATCAGGAATAAGCGGGTCGAGATGCAAGCAGATGATAGCAGCTACTCATTGCGACAGCTGGCAACAAGAGTGGGGCTGGAACCATCTTACCTTAGCAAGCTTGAACGTGGTGAACAGAGCTCTCTATCGGAGGAGAAGATTATTGCTCTGGCCAGTGAACTTAGAGAGGATCCTGACCTGCTGCTGGCTCTAAACGGCAAAGTTTCAAGTGATGTGCAGGCGATTATCAGAAATCGGCCGCAGCTCTTTGCTCAACTAATTAGGTAGTTGAAAAACACCCCCGATCAGGCTGTTGTCGATCTTGTTCGCGAGGTCCGTGACGGTAACTGGTAGAAAGGAGTATTAAAATGATTGAAATTCAAAACGACAGGCTTAAATTTTCTTTCCCTGAAGTG
>JBFYYZ010000008.1:0-4562 GCA_041309745.1 Bacillota bacterium
AAAGAAAGCCTGCCGCATCAAGGAGGGCAGGCTTTCAATACTTCTGATCGTCCTAAGCTTCAACCGCCCGGCGTGCCAGGTGGAAAGCCTATTAGCTAAAAGAGACTGTAGCTGACTGCCACTCCGACGGTAACAACGGAAGCCATGACCATCAGTTTGATCAGGATATTCAGACTCGGACCCGAAGTATCTTTGAAGGGGTCGCCCACAGTATCGCCGACTACGGCAGCCTTGTGGTTTTCCGAACCTTTTCCACCGTGGTTTCCTTCCTCGATGTATTTCTTGGCATTATCCCAAGCCCCGCCGGCATTAGCCATAAAAATGGCCATGGCGAAACCGCTGGAAATAGTGCCCACCAGCAAACCGGTAACTCCAGCAACGCCAATAACCAGACCGGCCAGAACGGGGATGAGCAAAGCAATCAGTGAAGGTAACATCATCTCCTTCTGGGCGCCCCTGGTCGAGATCTCTACACAGCGTGCGTAATCAGGTTCTGCTGTTCCTTCCATAATACCGGGAATTTCCCTGAACTGGCGGCGCACCTCATCAACCATCTTCTCTGCGGCGCGGCCTACGGCATTCATCGTTAACCCGCTAAACAGAAAGACCGACAGCACACCGATAAAGACGCCCACGATTACCAGCGGGTTCATCAGGTGAATGTCGTAGTGATAAATAAAATCAATAAAATCAGCCTGGTACGCCGGAGTGCCGTTGATCAGTGCCTCGGGCATACCCAGGAACTTTACGTACATGATTTTTACTTCTTCAATATAAGCGGCCAACAGGGCTAACGCTGTTAGCGCCGCACTGCCGATGGCAAAGCCTTTGCCTGTTGCTGCAGTGGTGTTGCCGAGCGAGTCAAGAGCATCGGTACGCTTGCGCACTTCTTCCCCAAGATGGCTCATCTCAGCATTACCGCCGGCGTTATCGGCAATTGGTCCGTAGGCATCAGTAGCGAGGGTAATCCCGAGCGTCGAAAGCATCCCTACCGATGCAATGCCGATCCCGTAAAGCCCCATATTTAAACTGTTTGTATCAAAACTGAAGCCTGAAGAAAAAGCGTAGGACAGGATTATTGCTACAGCAATGATCCCCAATGGAACAGCGGTGGAAATCAGACCGGTACCAACTCCGCTGATGATCACCGTAGCCGGGCCGGTACTGGTTGATGCAGCGATTTTTCGCGTTGGGCTGTAAGCTGAAGCAGTAAAATACTCTGTGGATTGACCGATTACGATTCCGGCCAACAGGCCAACTACGATTGATCCCCAAATACCCCAATAATTTGGTAAGTTTAAATAGTAAAGCACCACCCATGAAAGAACGAGAATCAAGGCTGCACTGGTGTTTACACCCAAACCCAGGGCCTTAAGCAGTTCTTTCTGGCTTGCTCCCTCCTTGGCCCTTACCATAAAGACCCCTACTATGGAGAGCAGAGTGCCTACTCCGGCGATAACCATGGGGGCAATAACGGCATTAAACTGCATCCCTGGTCCGAAACCGATAAAAGCGGCAGCACCGAGCAGGGCGGTAGCCAGGATCGATCCGGCAAATGATTCAAAGAGATCCGCGCCCATTCCAGCAACATCCCCTACGTTGTCTCCAACGTTATCGGCGATGGTGGCGGGGTTGCGAGGGTCGTCTTCCGGAATACCCGCTTCAACTTTACCAACCAAATCGGCCCCAACATCTGCGGCCTTAGTGTAAATACCGCCGCCGACACGGGCAAAAAGAGCCTGGGTCGATGCGCCCATGCCGAAGGTAAGCATCGTTGCCGTAATGGTAAGCAATTTCATACCCGGTTCTGCTTCGGGAATAAAGATGTTAAGGACAATAAACCAAGCAGAAACATCGAGTAAAACCAGACCCACAACCACGAGGCCCATTACTGCGCCCGAACGAAAAGCCAGTTTTAGTCCACCATCAAGCGAAGTGCGGCAGGCATTGGCAACCCTGGCCGAGGCAAAAGTAGCTGCTTTCATGCCAAAATATCCGGCAAGACCGGAAAAAATGCCCCCCGTTAGAAAAGCAAAGGGTACCCACTTATTCTGGATCTCCAAACCGTAAGCAAGAACAATGAAAATTAATGTTATCACGGCGAAAACCATGGCCACCACTTTGTACTGCTGGCGAAGATACGCACCGGCGCCCTTACGGACGTGAGCAGCGATTCTCTTCATGGTGTCAGTTCCTTCGTCGTACCCCATCATCTGCTTGAAAAAATAGTAAGCAAAAACAAGGGCCATCAGGGAACTAAATGGTACTAAGTAAAACATTACAGGCATTTCTGTTCCTCCTACTTTATATATTCATATTCTCTTAGATAGTTGCTCCGAAACCGTAATCATTATATTAAAGATATTTGGCTTTGGCAACAGTACCCAATTAATAATCCCTCAACTCAGGGGGTAACGGGGTATTGGCCGGTGAAGCAAGCGCGGCAGAGACTCTCTTCCGGCAGTCCGACAGCAGTCACCACTTCATTAATACTCAGGTAGCCGAGCGAATCGGCTCCCACCAATGCAGGGATCTCTTCCGGGCGTCGGTTATAAGCGATTAGATCTTTGGCATCGGGAATGTCAATCCCATAATAACAGGATCCGGTTACCGGCGGGGAACTGATTCTTAAGTGCACTTCACGGGCTCCGGCCCTCCGCATAATGTTGATCAGCTTCAGGCTTGTTGTGCCGCGCACAATCGAATCATCAACCAGGACTACCCGTTTACCTTCAACAATCTTTTGAACTGCATTAAGTTTTAGATCGACTCCCTCTTCCCTCATTTTTTGGGTCGGTTTAATGAAGGTTCTGCCGATATAACGGTTTTTTACCAGCGACATCTCGTAGGGAAGCCGGGCTTCTTCAGCAAAACCTGATGCTGCGGCGATGCTAGAATCGGGCACTCCGGAAACTATGTCAGCTTCTACCGGGTGTTCACGGGCCAGCCGCCTGCCCAACTCACGCCTGACCAAATGTACATTTCTACCCTGCAGATTGCTGTCGGGTCTGGCGAAGTAAATATATTCGAAAATACACAGGCGGGAATGCTTAGGAGTGATTACCTGCCTGCTATGCTCACCTTCGGCATCAAGGATTACCATCTCACCCGGTTCCAGGTCACGGATAAATGTAGCCTGGATGGTATCAAAAGCACAGGTTTCAGAAGCCAGAAAATAACCTCCGCCATTTAATGCACCCAGTGAAAGTGGCCTGAAACCATATCCATCACGTAACCCTACCACTTTGCGACCATCGGTGACGATAAAGGCAAATGCTCCTTTCAGGCGGGGAACGACTTCCGCCAGCGCATCTTCTAAGCTTTCGCTACCCTGGCGCGCCACCATGTGGGCCAACAGCTCTGAATCGGTATCGGTCTGAAAAATAGCACCCTGATCCTCCAATTCAGCCCGTAGCTCTAAAGCATTTAACAGATGGCCGTTGTGGGCCACCGCCAGTTCACCGTAACGATAGCGTAATTTCAACGGCTGGGTATTTTCAGGGTTCCTGCCCTCCTGACCATAGGAGTAGCGAACATGACCAACTGAAAGTATGCTGACTACACCTTTTAAATCTGCGCTGTCCGGAAATACTTCAGAAACTAGCCCCATGCCCTTTTTTAGCCATACTTTACGTCCTTCACCAGGGCCGGCCACGATACCGGCGCTTTCCTGCCCACGGTGCTGCAAGGCATAGAGGGCAAAACAGGTCAGGTAAGCAAGCGGTTGATCCTGTGCATAGCCGCCGCAAACCCCGCAGGCTTCATGCAGCTTCACCTGATGCCGGAAAGCTACTCCATGATCCATGTAAAGACCTCCCTGTAGGCTTTCTCCATTAGTGCTATTTTCAACTCGATCAGTGGATCGCTGCCAGAAGTGATCTTTAAAAGATCGCCCTGAACAACGCCGATCTCTTCAACCGGAACGTCAGCTTCAGTAGCGCTGTTTTTAATCCTATCGCCATGATCAGGATTAACTGATACTAAAACTCTGGAAGGTCCTTCGCCGAAAAGCTCAAGCTCCGGCCTTGCCGAACAATTGAATTCAATAAGTGCACCGATTCTACCGGCCAGGCAGCTTTCGGCTAGTGCTACAGTCAGTCCACCGTCGGCGAGATCATGTACCGATTGTAGCAGTTCTTCGCTGATCAGGCGCCGCACCAGTTCCTGCAGCTTTTTCTCCAGGCTCAGGTCCAGCCCGGCAAGTTCGCCGTGGAGCTGTCCGTGAACAGTTTTTAAAAACTGGCTGCCGCCCAGTGACACTTCTTTTGCTCCCAGCAGATAGATTTTATCGCCTTCCTGAACAAAGGCCGATTTAGCCTGTATTGCATAATTTTCCAGTAGTCCTACTGCTCCGACAACCGGTGTGGGAAAAATTGCTTCGCCCTCGACTTCATTGTAAAAGCTGACATTGCCGCCGACCACGGGCACCTCCAACACCTGGCAGGCTTCAGTCATGCCGGCCACCGCCTGACTGAATTGCCAGTAGATTTCCGGCTTCTCCTGGTTGCCGAAATTAAGGCAGTCGGTGATGCCTATCGGCTCTGCTCCGACACAGCTGACGT
>JBFYYZ010000009.1:0-2850 GCA_041309745.1 Bacillota bacterium
TCGGCCCAACTGCCGAGACAGGTGTGCAGCTGCTTATCGAGCCAGGCAGCAGAACGCATAAAATCAGGGTAACCTTTGCCAGGCTCCTCCATCAACGGGTAAAAGGAGTAAAGCCAGCCATTATTGACTGTCTCGGTACATTCTTTTTCAGTCAGCGAACCGGTCCACTGACGCATCTTTTCCATTTTTTCAGGGTAGCCCTTGTATGCGGTTTCACCTATTTGATCCAGCAGCAGATAAGCCCGATCGGAACCCATTGCCGTAAAGAGATCCAGCCCCATCGGCAATCCACGGCGATGGTCAAGATCGCTTACCCGATCATAGGTCAGGTTGCTGAAAATATAAGCATCTGGGACAAAGCGTTGGCCCATGAAGCGCATCCCTTTATCCGAAGTCAACTCCGGTTCAAGCCCGGTCAGGGAAAGACCCATGATCTGCTGCGGCGGCAGCTGATTAGCTTTTTTGACAAACTCTTCAAATCGACCAGCGTCAGAAAGTTCTTCAAGGCTTGGGTTAATGCCGTAGAGATCCTCAATCAGCGGCAGGTAATCGAAGGGGGTTAGATCGTCGCTGCGCCCGACGAGGAAGGCCGTGGGGTTGTAGAGATCGGCCCACACCTCGAGCGCCGGCCTACCGTTAACTTCAGTGTTGCGCAGGGCACGTACCAGCAGCACAGCCGATTTGGTCTCTTCCTCGTTGAAGATCCGGAAGTTTAGGCGGCCGTACCACATCATACTTTTAAAATAGGCCTTTAACTCGTCGCTTTTGGTGTAATGTCCCCGGGGGATGTACTGAGTGTAATCTTCGCCCATAATGTATGCTGGGAAAATTGGCGAGGGCTTAACGCCCCCCGCTTCATCGATCAGCTTCAGCTCGGCGCCAACCAGATCGGCCACCTCATCCGGCACTGTAAAATCAGGCTCGGCCAATTTGCCACCTAGGGTAACAAAGGCCAGGGCCCTCCGGGCAGGGTCTGCCCAGGGTCAGCTTTCTAAATCGCGGTAATAGCCCGCCAACTCTATAGCCAGGGCTTGATTTAAATCTTTAAGCAGCGGGTAAAAGTACTGGGCTTCCGCGGTGCGCAGGGTTTTACTGAAGAGTAAATGGTAGACATGAAGCAGCGAATCACTGGTAATGAAGACCGGGATGTTATCGTAACGTGCTTTTTCGTAGAGGGTGAAAAACTCTTTCTCCTGCATGCCGGGGCTGACCACAAAACCGTCTGCCGCCAAACGCTCGCGCTGCGCGGCCGATAAGGTCATCGGTACATGCACGTTGCTTAAATCCGGGGCGATCGGCGCATGCTCAATCGAAGGAACAATTTCGACTGGCTCCAGCCGGTAAAGGGCAAACTCGGAGGCAATAGCAAGCTCTACAGGTACCTCCGTTCCCTCCGGGAGGTCGCCCAAAAGACTTAAATCATCACCGTCTTTGCTGCATCCTCCCGTCGACAGGATTAACAGCAATCCAAGAATAAGCAATAATGATAGCAGAAATAACCTTTTCGAGCCTCTCATTGCCTTACCCCCTTTTTCTTCGGGCTGCCAAGCGGCAGAAGTGGTTTGCTTTAGTTATCACGATAAAGCTATAATAGATTATGCTTTATTATACATCCCTGCTCGGCAGGTTTAAATATATTTAGAAAGGAATCAGGCAGATTTTATGCATAAAAAAAGTAAACCTCGTAAAACGCTCCTGATCCTACTACTGATCATTGCTATCCCCCTGGTAGGATTAACCGGCTTCTATCTATACGTGCAATTAAATACCTATCCCGCCACAGAAGAACAGCTGGCAATGATTTACGACCATCCCGATCTACAAATTACCGAGAATAAAAACCTGATTGCAATTGAACCGGGCCTTACAAATAATGAACAACCGGCGATTATCTTTTACCCGGGCGGACTTGTCTCACCCAAAGCTTACCTCTACAAGATGGGGCAGGTAGCCACCGCCCTTGAGACAGATCTCTACATCGTAAAGCCGCCTTTTAACGCCGCTATTTTCAGAGTGAATGCAGCATCCAAAATTATCTCTAATCACCAGTTAAATGAAGTGTGGGTGGGAGGCCATTCCCTCGGTGGCATTGCCGCCGCCCGCTTTACTGCTGACAATATGGATCAGGTAATCGGCCTCTTTCTATTTGGTTCTTACAGCGACCAAGATCTAAGAGAATTTCAGGGGCAGGTAGTTTCACTGGTGGGATTAAACGATCAAATTATTAACCGCGACAATTACGAAGCGGCAAAGGCAAACCTGCCTCCACAAGCGGTGATTATCGAACAGGCCGATCTTAATCATTCCGATTTTGGCAACTACGGACTGCAGCAAGGCGACAGCCAGGGTATTCTTTCCAATGCCGGGGTTATGGCCATTATCTTAAGCGCTTTTAGTGAATTACAGGCAGCTGATCAATAAATAAAAAGGAGGTTTTCCTCTTGTCAAAAATAACTGTTGAGATTAAAGAACACGTTCTGCTGATAGGTCTGAACCGGCCGGAAAAGATGAATGCCTTCGACCCCGAAATGTACCTGGAGCTGGCAGGGGCTTTGGGCAAATTGAACCGGGAACACGACCTGCGCTGCGGTCTGCTCTTCGCCCACGGCGATAACTTTAGTTCCGGACTCGATCTGGCCAAGTGGGTTGAGGTTTTCAGTTCCGGCAGTTTTCCGCAGCTGGAGGAAGGCTACTGCGAGCCCTTCGGCCTCGATGCAGAAGGAAGACTTAGCAAACCACTGGTTATGGCTGTGCAGGGCCTCTGCTACACGATTGGCCTTGAGTTGATGCTTGCCGCTGATATCCGCATTGCCTCCGTTGATACCCGTTTCGGGCAAATTGAGGTCAAGC
>JBFYYZ010000010.1:0-7991 GCA_041309745.1 Bacillota bacterium
GTTATTATGTTATAATCTCACTCAGAATACAAATAAGGTGGTTTTAAATGGTGGCCAAAGATGTCCTATTTGAAATCCGTACGAATCTTGAATCGCATTTAGGACAGACGATCAAGCTGAAAGCGAACCGCGGAAGAAGAAAAACCTATGAGAAAGAAGGAATCCTGGAGAGTACTTACCCCTCGATTTTTATTGTCAGGGTTGACGAAAATAGCTATTTCCAGCGCCTATCCTTCACTTACGCAGACGTTCTTACTGAAACAGTCGAACTTAGTTTCGATGAAGGTGATTTAAAACGTACTGTCGGTCTCTAAAACTTAAGCAATAACCGGAGCGTGCAGTTATTAAAGATCTAAATTGCTGCGCCTGCCCGGTCGGCTCCCTTGCCCGGAGCAGTAAACCGGATCATGAATCCGGTTTTTCTTTTTTTAGACCGTCAAGATTTGTCGGCGCTGCAGGATTCGGCATAAGAGTGTAGAAAACGCTTGCAGTTAAATATTTAGGCCCCGGAGGGAACGGATGAGTACAAAAAGCTTTATAACCCTTAAAGATATTGCCTCGCTAGAGATTGATGCAGCAACAAGGATTTTTGCTGCCGGCAGCGCTGAAATCGAAACAGGTCTTACCAGTGATATCTATTTTATTCGGACCAGGGATCTTTTGGGAGAGATGGGTCTAGGAGATACAGAAGTGACGGCCGAGATCTTTTCTTCCAGGAGCGGTATTATTGCCGGGATCGATGAAGCTCATTATCTTTTAAGAGACAAAAATCTGGAAATCTGGGCTTTGCCGGAAGGCGAAACCATGGAAGCCAAAGAAGTGGTCATGCGCATCAGAGGGCGCTACAGTGATTTTGGCATTTTTGAAACCGCCTTGCTTGGTATTCTGGCCAGCTCCAGCGCCTGGGCTACGGCGGCACGCCACTGTAAACTGGCCGCCGGAACTAAAAAAGTTATCTGTTATGGAGCAAGACACCTGCATCCAGCTGTTGCCCCGGTCATGGAGCGGGCAGCGATCATCGGTGGGGCCGATGCCTGCAGCTGTGTGCTGGGCGCGCTGTTGATGGGCCGTAAGCCGGTTGGCACAGTGCCGCACGCCGCTTTTCTGATCGCCGGCGATACTGTTGAGCTGGCCAAAGCATATGATCGCTTTGTTGACAGTGAGACTCCGCGGGTCATCCTTGTTGATACTTTTAAAGATGAAATAGAAGAGGCTTTGCGTGTTGCGGAAGCCCTGGGCACAAAACTTGATGGCATCAGGCTTGACACACCCGGAGAGCGCGGTGGCGTCACTCCCGGGTTGGTCAGGGAAGCCAGGGCCCGTTTAAACCAGGCAGGCTTTGAGCAGGTACAGATCGTGGTCTCCGGTGGGTTAACCCCGGAAAGGATAGTACTGCTGGCGGATGCGGGAGCAGATTCTTTCGGTGTCGGGAGCTATATCTCGAGGGAACCGGCTATTGATATGACCATGGACCTGAAAGAGGTTGAAGGCAGGCCGCTGGCCAAAAGAGGCCGTATCCCGGGATTAACGGATAATCAGCGCCTGCAGAAAACCAGTTGATCGCGACAAAGACGATTGTCATTAGGGCTATGGCAAAAATAAACTTAGGCCTCACGGTGCATGGAACTCGGTCCGATGGATTCCATGAGATCGAGTCGATCATGCAGCAGGTTTCCCTGGCCGATACCCTGCTCCTGGAGGAGGCCGGCGATAGTGAAATTCTCTTTCACTGCACAGATCCTATCCTTGCCGGATCGGGCAACCTGGTCTGGCAGGCGGCAGAGAAGCTGAAAAGCCTGGCCGGGAAGAGAGTGCCCGGCGTAAAAATTGTTCTTTATAAAAATATTCCTGTCGAGGCAGGCCTGGCTGGTGGCAGCGCCGATGCTGCATCCGCCTTAAAAGGGTTGAATGCCATCTGGCAGCTGAGTCTGCCCTGGACGACACTGCTGGAAATCGGGGCGGAGCTCGGTTCGGACATTCCTTTCTGCCTTGAAGGAGGGACAGCACTGGCCAGAGGCCGGGGCGAAATTTTAGAAAAGCTGCCGCCCAGCCCTTTTTTCTGGGTGGTTTTGGCCTTGCCTCCAGGGGCAAAAGTTTCCACAGCTGCTGCGTACGGCGGTTTTGATCGAAAATTATGTGGAAAGCCATCCCAGGAGCAGTTAGTCCGGGCGATCCACAGCGGAGACAGAAAGAAAATGCATTCGTGGATGAGCGAAGAACTGACCAACACCCTGGCAACCGCTGACTTGCCGGAAGCGAGTTCTTCCAGAAAACTAAAAGCTGATCTGATCGCCTGCGGCTTGAAGCCTCAGCTCTCGGGCAGCGGACCGACCCTGTTCATGCTCTTTGATTCACTGGCAGAAGCAGGCATGGCCTTGCGGGCAGTAGAGCAAGCAGGAGCCATAGCCTATCTCTGCTGGACAGAAAATGCAAGCGGGAGTGATAACCATGTTTGATGCGCTAGTCCTGGCCGGAAGCGGTAAAGCAAACGACCCCCTGACCGAATATGCCGGTGTCCTGAATAAAACTTTCATCCCGATTAAAGGCAGGCCTCTGATCACCTATATCCTTGACACGCTGGCGGCAACCCCGGCGGTCAGTAAAGTAATAGTTGTTGGTCCTGCTGCAGAGCTGGAAACCCTGCAGCAGGAAGGTTATAATTTTTTAATTGTCAATGAAAGTGACAGTATTTTAAATAACATTGCCAATGCCATAGAACACGTTGAACCGAACCGCCTCTGCCTGGTCATTACCGGCGATATTCCGCTGCTCAGCAGGGCTGCGCTTGAAGAATTTCTTAATCTCTGTGCCCCCTACGATGGAGATCTCTATTATCCCGTTTTGAGCGAAGAAACCTGTCAAAAAAGCTATCCCGAGACAAAACGGACCTATGTGGTTTTGAAAGAAGGCCCGGTAACCGGTGGCAACATCGGTTTGATTAATCCCGCCTGGTTCATGAAAAAGAAAGACAGTCTGGAACTTTTTATTTCGTACCGCAAGAAACCGCTGAAGCTGCTACGCATTTTACCTCTCTTACTGGTGCTGAAATATTTCCTGAAAAAGCTCTCGCTGGCCGATCTGGAAAAGCATTTATCCCGTCTGCTGGAAATGAAAGCACATGCTATACCCTGCCAGTGTGCTGAGATCGGTCTTGATGTTGATAAGATCAGCGACCTGGAGCAGGTTAAAAAGCTGCTCTAACCTTCCCCACTTGTAATGGTCAGGTAATAGTGCAAAGAAGAATATGCGAATTATTGCATTTATTTCTTTAAAAAAACGCACAGCATTAATGTGAAAATTAAAGAATGTACTGTATAATAATTTAAATGTTGCAAAAGTTTGTTGTTTACTGCTCAGGATAACAGCTTATTTTGAGTACACGGAGAGCCGGTTCAACCTGATTGGCAGCATTGCCTGTCATGGTCAGAGACTTTGTCAGCAGGGGAAATCAACAGAAGAGGCGGGGACTAATGATTGTTACAGATGTACGGATCAGGAAAATAACCCGGGATGAGAAAATGAAAGCAATCGTTTCTGTAACTCTAAACGATCAGTTTGTGATCCACGATATCAGGATTATTGAAGGCCCAAACGGTTTCTTTGTAGCTATGCCCAGCCGGAGAATACCCGGCGGTGGTTTTAGAGATGTAGCACACCCGATCACCCCGGATGCCCGCAGACACCTGCAACAATCGGTTCTTGATGCCTATGAGGCTGAGCTGGCCGGTTATCTGCTGCAAGCCTGATTAAAAAATTTTGCCTCCTGCTTTCAGCTTTAGTATAATGTCTGCAGCAGATTATCCGGCAGGAGGGTTCCCGGGTGGGTAATACTTCAGCAGTTGTCCTGGCTGCAGGTGAAGGAAAAAGAATGAAGTCAGCCCTGCCCAAGGTGCTGCATCCCTGCTGTGGCAGACCCCTAATTGACTATATATTACAGAGCGCCGCTGCGCTGACAACAGATATTGTCATTGTTGTCGGACACGGCGCTTCAATCGTTAAAGAGCAGCTTGGCGATCAGTGGCGCTATGCCTTGCAGGAAGAGCAGCTCGGCACCGGCCACGCTGTACTGCAGGCCATGCCGCTTTTGCCACAGGAAGGGCGCCTCCTGGTTCTCTGCGGGGATACTCCTTTAATTGACGAACAGATCTTAAAACAGCTGGCAGCTGGCGGTGATCAGGCTGCCGCAACTGTTGCCACGACCTTTGTCCCCAATCCTGCAGGTTATGGAAGGATTATCCGTAACTCACTCGGCCTGATCGATAAAATTATTGAAGAAAGAGATGCCACTGCAGAGGAGAAAAAGATCTGCGAGATAAACAGTGGCACCTACAGTTTTGATCTGAAACATTTGCGCCACTACCTTCCCCAGCTTTCAAATAACAATACTCAGCATGAATACTACCTGACTGACCTGGTAGCGCTGATGCGCGCTGACGGACTTCAGGTGAATGCCCTGGTGATCGACGATTATCGCAAGGGTCTGGGCATTAATGACCGGATTCAGCTCGCGGAAGCAGCAGCCCTGATCAGAAGCGAGATCAACTGCAAATTGATGCAGCAAGGGGTTACGATCGAAGATCCTGCTTCAACTTGGATCGACAGCGGCGTCGAGATTGGCCCTGATACGGTCATCCGGCCTAACTGCTTACTTGAAAGTGGTACGGTTATTGGCGCATCCTGCAACATTGGGCCTGGCGTGCACCTTAAGCGGACGGTGGTCGGCAACCGGGTTTCGATCCGCTATGCGGTTATTGAAGACAGCGTTGTAAAAGATGATTCAAAGCTAAAGCCCTTCACCGCGATCATCCCTGTCCGTTAAAAGATCTTTCGCTTAGTCAAAAGCAAAAGGAGATTTCTTTTTGCAGCAGGAAAAGGCGATCCGGTAGGCGAAGGAAAGGGATATCAATCATTAGCGGGAGGGTTCGATTTGGTAAACGGTGAAGAGCTGAAAATATTTTGTGGCAGCGCTAACCGCGGATTGGCAGAGGAGATAGCCGGATGCCTGGGGGTCAGTCTCGGTAACTGTGAAGTGAGTCGTTTCAGTGACGGAGAAATTTCGATCAGTATCGGTGAGAGTGTGCGGCGCACTAACGCATTTCTGATTCAACCACTCGGATCGCCAATCAACGAAAGCATCATGGAGCTGTTAATCATCATCGACGCCCTCAGGAGGGCCTCGGCAAAAACGGTTAATGCGGTAATTCCTTACTATGCCTATGCCAGGCAGGATCGAAAAACCAAAGCCCGTGATCCGATCACGGCTAAACTACTGGCCGACCTGATCACTACTGCCGGCGCTAGCAGGGTAGTGGCGATGGACTTACATGCCGGTCAGATCCAGGGTTTCTTTAACATTCCCCTTGACCACCTCACTGCGCTCCCGATCTTATCCAGTTACCTGGAAAAGAAAAAGATCAGTAACGGTGTGGTTGTATCGCCTGATCTTGGCGGAGTGACACGGTCCCGCGATCTGGCCAACCGGCTGGGGATGCAGATTGCGATCATCGAAAAGAAAAGGCCGGCGCCCAACAAGGCTGAAATTATGCATATTATCGGCGATGTAAAAGGTAAAACCGCTATCTTTATCGATGATATGATCGATACTGCCGGAACGATCACCTTAGGCGCTGAAGCGCTGATTAGAGAGGGAGCAAGCGCAGTATATGCCTGCTGCACTCATCCCGTTTTTTCCGGATCCGCTCTTGAGCGACTCAGCAAGTCACCGCTGGAAGAGGTCATCTTTACCAACACCATTCCGGTTGACAGGGGCCAATTGACCGGGCTGCGGGACTGTTTCCGGCAGTTATCGGTAGCCCCGCTCATTGCCGAGGCGATTCAGCGCATCCAGAACCGGGTTTCAGTCAGTGAACTTTTCGATTAAGTTGATCTTGTAAGCTTCCTGCTGTATACTGTATACTGTTGCAGAAGGAGGCTGGAGTTATATGGAAAGATTGGTTTTGGAAGCACAAGCTCGTCCGTCTATGTCCAAGGGTCAGCGCAAACAGCTGCGCAGTGAAGGAAAAGTACCCGCGGTCATTTACGGTAGGGGTGATGATACTCTACCCTTGATTGTAGACGGGCGCACTCTGAGGCAGGGTTTAATTACCGGGGGCAGCAACGTTCTCGTTGATCTGGCCGTCAAGGCCAAAGGCAAAAAAACCCGCCAGGAAACAGTAATGTTTAAAGATATTCAGAGGGATATTATTTATCAGGATCGGATTATCCACGTTGATTTTATTCGGATCTCGATGACTGATAAAATTGAAGTTGCTGTTATGCTGAATTTCATCGGCGAACCGGCCGGTCTCGATGAAGGCGGAGTTCTCTCCATGGTTAGCCGTGAAGTGACAATCAAGTGTCTGCCCGGCGATATCCCCGAGCATTTTGACGTCGATATCTCCACTTTGAATATCGGCGACAGTCTGGCTGCCGATTCGCTGGATATTGGTGAGAAGTTTGAAATGATTACCCCTCCGGAAACTGTCTTAGTTCAGGTCCTGGCACCGATGGCTGAAGAAGTACCGGAAGTTGGAGAAGGACTTGAAGAAGGCGAAGAAGCTGCCGCTGAAGAAGAGAAAGCAGCCGAAGAGGTTTCTGAAACTGAAACAGCAGAGGAAGAATAAGAGGCTGATCAACACTCAACCTGTTTGGCATAAACTCAAGTGCCCCTTCTTTGGAGGGGCATTGTTTATAAGAGAAAACTATGTTGGAAGTGAGTAAATGTACTTAATCGTAGGGCTCGGTAATCCCGGGAAAGCTTATGCCGGCAGCCGCCACAATCTCGGTTTCCGGGTTGTTGAAGCGCTGTCGCATAAACTTAGAAGCTCCCGGCCTGCGGCAAAACACCGTTCACTCTGTGCTATCACAGAGTATAACGGCAGACAGCTGCTGCTGGCACAGCCGTTGACCTACATGAACTTAAGCGGCCGGGCTGTTAATGAGCTATTCCATAACTATCAGATCGAATTGGAAAACCTGTTGGTGATCTATGATGATCTCGATCTGCCTCCCGGTGTAATCAGGTTGCGTCAAAGAGGCGGCAGCGCCGGCCATCGCGGGCTGCAGTCAATCATCGACGATCTGGGCACCGATCAGTTTGCCCGCCTGCGTATCGGTATCGGCAAAGTGCCTGATGGTCTGGATTCAGCAGATTACGTAACCGGTCCGGTGGATGAACCGGATCGCTCACTGCTTGCGGAAGCGGTCGACATGGCGGTTGAAGCCACGCTTTTGTTTGTCGGTGATGGTCCGCTGGCGGTAATGAACAGCTATAATCAGGTCAAAGGGGAAAAAACCGAGGACCGCGAAATAATCGACGAAGACTAGCCCGGGCTCGCCTCTTCTTTCTTGCGTACTTTCTGGAGGTGGTAGCGTAAAGCACGCGGGGTTATCTTCAACAGCTCAGCGGCCTTTACCTGGTTCCCGTAAGTGTCTTCCAGTGCTTTTTCGATCAAAGCGGCGAGCAGGTCGTCGCGCCAGTTGCTAATGTCGGTATTGAAAAGCTCAAAATCAAACCCTTCCCGAAAAGTTATAGCGTTAAAAAGATTGTCTTCAAACTGATTGAGCAGGCCTTTAAGTTTTTCTCCTGCCTCAGGCAGGCAGGAGAAATCAGATTTGCTTACTGTAACCGGCGCCAGCTTTTCATCGCTTTCCAGAGTAGCTTTTTTAAGATCCCGGCGGATCCGCTCCGGCAAATCCTCAATTTCGATCAGATCGCCCTTGCTCAGTAACAGCGCCTGGGCTACGGTGTTGGAAAGCTCGCGAATATTACCGGGCCACTCATGCAGTTTGATCAGCTCCAGCGATTCGGGGCTAAACTGCTTCAGGGGAATCTGCTTGGCCTTTGATTCTTTCTCCAGGAAAAATTCTACAAACAGCTCAATATCTTTCTGCCTTTCGCGCAAAGGCGGGAGATGGAGGGATGCTACATCAAGGCGGTAAAAAAGGTCTTCCCGGAACTTATTTTCAGCTACTTTACCGGAAAGATCGGC
>JBFYYZ010000011.1:0-2770 GCA_041309745.1 Bacillota bacterium
TGCGGCCTGAGGGGCATATTCCCGGATGATCGGGGGCAGGTCAGTTATAGCAAAAACAGAGAAGCCCCAGGCTCTGAAGAATATCGCCGGCATCATTGAACTCTCCGACGGCATAATACAAGAGGTTGGCGGGTTGAAGTCGGTTGAAAAAGATTTAAACAGGATTGGTAAAAATGAATTAAAAAAGATTATCGCGCGTATAACTGCACTTGCTGACAATCCAAGACCGCCGGGATGTGAAAAATTAACCGGCTTAGAGCGCTACCGTATCCGCCAGGGGCGCTACCGTATTCTTTATTCCATCCAGGATTATGAACTGACCATTTGCATTATTTAGGAGAACTTAATGAAGGATAGTGCATTTACTGCAGCCACATATGACCTGTTCATGCAGACACTCGATCCCCTGTTGATCAAGAATTGGAGGCGCCGACTCTGGAATAAAGTAAAGACTCCCTGCATATTAGAGGCAGGGGCAGGGACAGGTTTAAATACCCCGTTTTACCGGTCAGATTACGAAATAACAGCCCTCGATAAAAATATACATTTTTTGGAACGAGCCCGCCAAAAAGCACGGAATAGTGGAGTAAAGGCTAAGTTTGTATTAGGAGATGTTCAAGACTTGCCTTTTCCTGATAATACTTTTGACAGCGCAGTTACTACTTTTCTATTCTGTCAGCTGGCTGACCCTCTCAGGGGTCTTAAGGAACTGCTAAGAGTTCTGAAGCCGGGCGGACAGCTTTTACTGTTGGAACATGTCCGCCCAAAAGGAAAACTAGAAGGTCTAATCAGCTCGCTATCCGAACCGATTTACCGCCTGACAGGCGAACAGATTGCCCACGATACCGATATTTTTGTAAGAAAAGCCGGATTTACCAATCTTACCACCGACCCTCTGCTCCTGAGTATTATTATAATTATCGAGGCCAAAAAACAAAATGATTTAGTAGCAGAAAAACCAATTGCTATAATTGCGTCGCCGGGCATCTGCTGATCACCCAGATGTAGTAGTTACTGTGTTTAATTTTAGTGAAGAAAAATTTGAATATACAGAAGGTCAAAATTTACTTATCGTTCAAGAGGTTGCTGATTTGCTCAGGGTTAGCAATCAAACCGTGAAAGATGAGCGTCTTTCGGCGTCTACGGTGGGCAAAGAATGGCGGTTTGTAAAAGATGAGGTATATGAAGCTATGAGAGGTTCTAATCCGATATTTGTAGCGGCCAGAGGCGGATCTTTATATGATAAGGATCGAGAGTATGTTGAAAAGGTAATAGAAAATGAGGAGTTTTGCTTTATTCTTGGTGAGGAACACATGAGGATTGCAATAATTTTGCCAGAGCAATAAGCTCATCCAAGGGAGACTAAGATATGAATAACAGCTATGATGCTATTGTAATCGGCGCCGGTACCGCTGGCACCTATTTTGCCAAGCTGTTGGCCGAACAGGGCTACAAGGTTTTAGTCGCGGAGAAGGATCCAAAAGAAAAATTGGGCAGCCGTTTGGATATCTTTCATATCGATAAAGAGCTGTTCGAGAAATTTGGCGTGCCGGCCCCCTCAGCCACAGATGAAGACTATGTCTCCGAATTTGAATTCGGCATCAGCAAATCTGCCTTTGACCGTTATCCCAAGTACACCCGCTATCCCTTTGTTGTGATGCACCTTCCCTTGTTTCTGGCGCGACTGGTCGGGTGGGCTGAAAGCTTTGGCGTGGAATATGCATTCGGCACTGAGTTTGTAGACTATATCTATTCAGGTGGCCGGATTCAGGGCGCGAAGCTGAAGCAGGGAGAAAAGATCTTTAATCTATCGGCGAGGTTGGTTGCAGATGCATCAGGTATCAAATCCGTAGCGCGCCGCAAACTGAAAAAAGGCTACGGGGTGGAGACATTTGAAATCAGCCCCGATGATAAATTTTACGTGATCTTACGCTATGTGAAACTGAAAAACCCCGATGCCGACCGTCTGAGCTACAGTACCGGCTGGCCCTTTTACAAGACCTGGATTGCCCCGCAGCACGATAAAGACGGTGCGATAATTGGCGTAGGTGCAAATTTCTCTTTTGATTTCGCGGAAGAGGTCTATCAAAAATTTATAGCACAGATTGATTTGCCACCCCATGAACTGCAATATGTGGAGAAGGGCACTACTCCTTACCGCCGCCCCCCTTATTCTTTTGTTGACGACGGTTTTGTAGTTTTGGGTGACGCTGCCTGCCTTACGAAGCCGTTTAGCGGTGAAGGCATCACCGCTGCATGGGGTTTGTGCGCTATTGCCGCCGAAGAATTCGCCAAGGCAATGAGAGACGGGCAATACCCGGATGCGAAAAGTGTCTGGAATACCAATGTCCGTTATCAACGCGGACAAGGCGCTAAATTTGCCTACCTAATGGCGACCCTCATCGGTGCGGTAAACGGTACAGCCGAAGAAAATGACTACCAGTTTAAAAAGGATATTATTTTTAGCGAAAAAGATTTGACGGCCATGAATCGGTATTTCGGCGTGAACTTAGGCCTCGGCGATGCCATCTCCCTTGTTTTCAAAATAGTAGGCGGTGTTTTAACGAAAAACATCTCAGCGGCCACGGTCCGATCGCTGTTGCGATCAGTGAAGTTTGCGGGTAGGCTCCAGAAACACTATGAAAACTATCCCGGGGATATCACCGCCTATGAAACCTGGAAGCAAAAGGCAGATAACCTGTGGGCTTCCGCGGGAACCATGGCCGATACAGCAAAACTGCCGGGCGCCGTTTAGAGCTTTTGTTTCAGC
>JBFYYZ010000012.1:0-9294 GCA_041309745.1 Bacillota bacterium
TTTTTATCCTGCAGGTCGTAAAAGGTAGGCCAGTCGGCTTTCATGATATTGGTATTGGCCATCACCACTCGCGGGGCCAGGCGGTGTGTTTTAAAAACCGCCACCGGCATGCCCGACTGCATCACCAGGGTTTCATCATTTTCCAGATCTTTCAAGGCCTTGACAATAGCGTGATAAGATTCCCAGTTGCGGGCGCATTTGCCGATACCGCCGTAGATAACCAGCTCTTCAGGCTTTTCGGCGTTCTCCATATTGTTTTCCAGCATCCGCAGTATGGTTTCCTGCTTCCAGCCCTTGCAGCGTAAATTTGGGCCCCGCTGCGCCTTTACAGAGTAATAAATCTCCGGTTTCGTCATAGTAGATTCCTCACTTGATTATGATAATGTAAATATATTCATTTTGCCTGTGTAAGACGATAATGCTAAGGAGGTTCTTTAGCGAGAAAGAATCAGCGCCAGTCGATATAGTTCTTCCGGAAACTGCTTCTGCTCGGCAAAACAGCTATCCAGCGAAACAGGAACAATGTCCTGACCTTTAAGGGCCGTAAAATAACCGCTTTTACCTTCAGTCAGCCAGTCGACCGCAGCAGCACCCATACGGCTGCCAAGTAGCCTGTCAACGGCGCTGGGGCTGCCGCCACGTTGAATATGCCCCAGCACGGTGATCCTGGTCTCAACCCCAGTTTGTTTTGTGATCGCTTCATTCATTTCATAAATATTGGCGGCACCTTCGGCAACGATAATGATGCTGTGCATTTTATCTCTTTTAATGCCCCGCATAATCCTGCTGCAAATCTCGGCGAGATCATAGCCCATTTCGGGAATAACAATTGATTCTGCGCCGCCCGCCAGACCAGCTGTCAGAGCCAAATAACCGGTACGGCGTCCCATCACTTCCAGCAGAAAAACTCTTTCATGTGAGGTGGCCGTGTCACGCAGCCGGTTGATGGCATCAAGTATGGTATTTACCGCCGTATCAAAACCAATTGTTTGGTCAGTACCGTTAATATCATTGTCAATAGTTCCGGGGACACAGATCGTCTGAATCCCCTGTCTTTCAAGGGTCATGGCACCCTTAAACGAGCCCTCACCGCCAATGACAACCAGGCAGTCAATACCTTCTTTTTTTAAACGCTCTGCGGCCATAATCTGTGATTCAACCTGATACATTTCCGGCGACCGCGCTGTTAAAAGAAATGTTCCGCCGCGCTGGATAATGTCAGCAACCGAGCCCAGTTCAAAATTAATAACCGGTTTGCCGTTGAGCAACCCGGAAAAACCGCGCCTAATGCCGCATACCTGGTAACCGCGATAGATTCCCATACGTACAACCGCCCGCACTGCCGCGTTCATGCCCGGAGCATCGCCACCACTGGTGATAATCGCTATTTTTTTCATGTTTTCCGATACTCCTTCAAGGATACCATACTGTTTGAACGCTTCTCCTTTGCACTAGACAATTCACAATTTATTCTATGCCAATGACAGGCACCATGCAAGATGATAACAATTGCTATCAATGCAGATCCATAAAGTCAGTGTTGCGGGAATTTTTACAATCAGACCTGGCGATATCCGACATTAATAGAAGAGGGCCAGAACAAGGCCGACGCCCAGCATAATTGCCCCGTAAAAATTGATCCTCTTAATCAGCGGGTACATCGGTGTTTTAAAGTATTCGTTGGTCAGGTAAGTGCAAAGATGAACCGGCGAACCAAAGTAGCCGGCGTAAGAACTTAAATAAACGAGGCCAAAGTAGCGCACCGTAAGCATCTCAGCGCCGAAAAAAGGAATCAGGACCGGTACAGCAATGCCGAGCGACGCAGTGTTGTTGCCGGTAATAAACCCCGTTATAAAAGGCAGTACCACGATTAACACCATCAAAGGCAGACCCTGTTCAACAAGGTATTGGACCGCTTGCTGAAAAGACTCAGCTTCCAGCATAAAATCTTTATAAACAACAATTGCCAGAGTGGAAAGAACCAGCGGCCAGTTAAAACCGCCTAGTAGAATATGAAACCGGCCACGCAGCTCACGTATGCGGTCAGCTACCGGCAGGTTAACAAAAAAGCAGGCGGCTATACCGGCCATAAGCGCCAGGGGGAAAAAGACCCCACAAACCAGACCCAGAAAAATAGCCAGTAAAAAGGGAAAGGCCGAGCTGAAAAGGGTAGCCAGGGCACCAGTGTGGTAAACCTTATTCTTTTCTTCTGCTGCTGTTTCCGGCCTGGGATAGCGATAAAAAATGAGTACGGTGGCGATCACAAACACCACTAGTATTACCGGTACCGTAAAGCTTAAATAGCCGGCAATGCTGATTCCGGTCAGACCGGATATCAGGATCAGGCTGGAGTTAAAAGGTGTAATCAATACCACCAGGTGGCGATAAACCATGTTCGACATGGCCAGCTCCAGCGGCGGCATCTTCAGTAGGCGACCGGTTTCCTCAACCATTGGGGCCGAAATAATCGCCCCGCCAGGCACCGTTGAAAAAAGGGAAATCGAGGCGGGAAAAACCATCAACAGCAACCGGGGATCGCGAATCAGGCGGCGCAGGCTATCCACCATCATCTCCATCGCCCCAATTTTTTGGTGCAGGTGCCCGAGCAGGGTGATCATCAGCACCATCGATACCAGGTAAAATGCCGTGTAGCTGGTCAGCGAAGTATAGAGCAGCTTCAGGTTCCCGCTGATCAGATGCCCGTTAGTTATACCCAGAATAGCTACAGCCAGGCAGAGAACCGTATACATCTTCCAACCGCGGCGGATCAAAAAGATGATTGCAAAAATTGACAATAAAACTCCGGCACCTTCAAGCATGCCGGACAAAGATCCGTTCAGCAAACTACTACCTCCAATTAATCGGCATCAAGTGCTTTTAATATTTTCTTAGCTAATGGTTCTTTAATATCGTTGTGTCGGGGAACAGTTTCAATCTTGCCATTCTTAGGGTTGATCCAAATCGCATGAGAACTGCCTTCCCTCTTTAAGTAGCATCCTGCTATTCTTAATTTACGTTCTAATTCCTTTCGTTTCATTCAACAAGTACCTTCTGTTGTATAACATCATCAGGCAAGCCCCGCAATATGTCGGCTCTACGATCTTCAAAAATGAGCTGAATCGCATCACGTAAATTAATTTCAGCTTCTTCTATGGTCTCGCCCTGCCCATTCGCACCTGGTATCTCAAGACAAATTGCCCAATATCCACCTTCAGGTGCCGCTTCAATTATCGCTGTAAATTCGTTTTTCACAACAACACCCCCCTGCAGTTTGAAACAAATTTTCTTATTCCTGATTATAGCACACATGCTTAAGGTGCTATTAGAAAGGCATGATCTTGTTAAGCATAATAATAGCAGAAGAGCGCGTATAGTTTGATTATAAAATAGAAAATATGATATTATGAATCTAAGTTTATGAAAATTGTTTATAAATAATTTGATTACGATTTTCTTAAGTTTATAATTTAGCCAGGAGTTGTTTGCAGCTCCGGCAACTCAACACAATCCAAATAAATGGTGATAATTAGATGGATCAGGCCATTGCCACTACATTAATTATTCTTTGCGCTACGATAGTTTTGTTAGTGTTCGAGGTTGTTCGCATTGATGTAGTAGCGCTGCTCTGTTTATTAGCCCTTGGCTGGAGTGGAGTTATCACACCCCAGGAAGCTTTTTCCGGTTTTTCGAGCAATGCAGTGATTGCCGTCATCGCAGTGATGATCCTCGGCCATGGCATTGCCAAAACTGGCCTGATGGAACGCTATTCCTCACTAGTATTAAGCAAAGTCGGAGCAAACCGTTCAAAAATTGTCCTGATAGTTTCACTAATATCCGGAATAATATCAGCCTTTATCCAGAACGTTGGTGCGGCTGCCCTTTTTCTGCCGGGTATTAAAAATATTGCACGACAAAGCAAAATTCCGGCTTCAACCCTGGTAATGCCGATTGGTTTTGCTACCATTTTAGGGGGAGCGATCAGCATGGTCGGCTCCGGCTCGCTGATCGTGGTCAACGACCTGCTGCGCAGCGCCGGCATGGATCCATACCGTCTTTTTAGTGTGGCTCCGGTCGGTTTGGCCTTGCTCATTTCAGGCATTGCTTATTTTTTTATTTTCGGCACCAGGATTCTGCCAAACCGCTCAGATCAGACTCTGCTGGTTTCCGATCAGGAAAAACTGATCGAGGTTTTAAACCTGCCCAACCAGATTTGGCTCTTCAGCATCCCCCCTGAAAGTACAATCATCGGCAAGACTACGGAGCAATCCGGAGTTTGGGACCGCTATAACCTGCATATACTTGGGCTGACCCGGGGAAGGGAGCTGCAATATGCTCCCTGGCGTGAGAGTAGTTTTCAGGCCGGTCAGGATCTGGCCGTTTTAGGCAGTGAAGAATCGATGATGCAGTTTGCCACCCATTATGACCTGACCCGGCAGGCAAATGATTACCGTTTTGCGGCACTTAATGATCCCGGTCAGGCCGGTTTTGCCGAGGTCATTATTCCGCACCGATCGGAGTTGGTCGACCAGACGTTCCGCCAGTACGGTTTTCGGAAACGTTATGCGGTTGAACCGGTAATGCTTTTCAGCAAGGGTGAAGAGATTAGAGATGATTTTTCCGACCACCGGATTATCCCCGGCGATACTTTTATCGTCCATGGCCTCTGGGAACATATTGGCGCCCTGAAAACCGGCACCAATTTTGTGGTTACAACTGCTTTTGTTGGCGAAAGCAAAGACCGGTCAAAAACTATAGCCGCTGTCTTATCATTTCTTGGCGCAATCATCCTCGCTATGACGGGTGCCTCTATTGCCCTCTCCTTTTTAACCGGCGCCGCCAGCCTGTTGCTATTGCGGGTCATCACCATCCAGGAGGCCTACCGGGCAATAGAATGGAAAGTGATTTTTTTGCTGGCCGGCCTGATCCCACTGGGCGTGGCGATGCAAAAAACAGGTTCTGCTGCCTATATCGCAGATCTGTTTATGCGCTTCTTTGACGGAAGCCATCCTTTTCTCCTGCTAATTGCTGTTTCTGCCCTGGCTTCCCTGCTTTCGCTTTTTATCTCCAACGTGGGTTCAGTGGTTGTTTTGACTCCTCTGGTGATCAACATTGCCCTGAGTAGCGGGCTCGATCCACGACCGCTGGTTTTACTGGCTGCGGTATCGGCCCTCAACTCCTTTATCCTGCCCACCCATCAGGTCAATGCCCTGATGATGACGGCGGGAGGCTACCGTAACAGTGATTACCTGAAGGCCGGTAGCGGCATGTCTTTGATCTTTATAGCAGTGGCTGTCACTATATTTTATTACTTTTACATTTAGTTTGAATAACAAAAGGGAGGATTTTTAAAATGCTTTTAAAACATTTTTTCCTGGGCAAAATTGCCCACAGTTCCTACATTCTTGCCGGAAAGAACTCTTGTGCTGTAATCGATCCCCAGCGCGATGTCGACTTTTATATTGATGAAGCCCGGGCTCTGGGGGTTGACATTACCCACATTATGCAGACCCACCTGCATGCTGATTTTGTTTCCGGTCACATGGATCTGGCTGAAAAAACCGGGGCTAAGATCTACGTGGCCAAATCAGCCAAATGCTCTTTCGACCATGTTGCACTGGTAGAAGGCGATACTGTTAAGCTTGAAGACATGGTCCTTCAGGTTCTTGAAACCCCGGGTCACACGCCGGAACATCTCAGTTATGTTGTCATTGATCAATCAAGATCTGAAAGCCCAATCGGAGTATTTGTAGGCGACACTCTTTTTGTAGGCGATGTAGGGCGACCGGATCTTTTCCCCGACATGGCCACTGAACTGGCTGACAAGCTCTATCACAGCCTGCACGACAAATTGCTGAAACTGCCCGACTACGTTGAGGTTTACCCGGCTCACGGGGCCGGATCGCTCTGCGGGCGGGCCATGGGCGCCAAGTGGCAGAGCACGATCGGTTATGAGCGTAATTTTAACAGCGCCCTTCAAATCAAAGATAAGGCTGATTTTATCAGATCGCTGACTGAAGATATGCCTCCGGCGCCGGATCATTTCAGCCGCTGCAGCGACATCAACCGCAAAGGACCAGCCAAAATTGCCGAGCTGCCTAAACTGCAAGAGCTCAGTCCTTCTGCTTTTCTGGAAAAACTGGCAGACTCAGATTATGTGATGCTTGATTCCCGCAGCTATCATGCTTTCGCCGGCCAACACCTTGAAAGCGCCTGGCACCTGGATTTAAACGGCAACTTTCCCACCTTTACCGGCTGGGTAATCCCGACTGATAAGGATATTTTGCTCGTTGCCGACGACTATAAAAAGGCCCATGAAGCAAATCTCTGGGCCCGCCGGGTCGGCATGGACCGCATCATCGGTTATCTGGATGGCGGTATGGCTGCCTGGGCTGTAGAAGGTCTGTCAACCAGCCATACCGGTCTGATCTCGGCTGAAGAACTGCATGATCTGCTGCAAAAAGGAACTGATTTAGTTTTAATCGATGTGCGCGCACCCCTGGAGTTTGAGGAGAGCCATATCGAAGGGGCGGTCAACATCCCTGTTGCCGATTTACGCATCCGCTATAACGAGCTTGATCCGGTTAAAAAAACTGTGCTACTCTGCAGTTCCGGCAACCGTTCAAGCCTGGGAGCCAGTATTCTTAAACAACACGGTTTTAAGAATGTTATCAATGTGGCCGGTGGGATGACCGGCTACAGCGCAGCCGGGTACGTCCGCGAATGTCATGCCTGCCTGAACCCCCACGGTTCAAGGTTTTTTACCAACTACAATGAAGTGGAAAAACACTTTAAGAAATCATAAGAAAATGGAGGATCTGCCATGGATTTTTTAACTGAAGCACGCTGGTCACCATACCTGGTCGGGATCGGCATCGGCATCTTAAGCTGGCTTACTTTTCTAATATCCCAAAAACCGCTGGCCTGTTCGACTACGTTTGCCAAGAGCAGCGGAATAATCGAAAAAGCCCTGCGGGGCAAGAAAGTGGCCGATAAACCATATTACAAGGAGATTAAGCTCGATATAGACTGGCAGTTTATGCTGGTGATCGGCATTATTCTCGGATCGTTTATCTCCGCCCTGCTCTCCGGCGATTTTAAGCTTGAGTGGGTGCCATCGCTATGGGCCGGCACTTTTGGCAACGCAATTTTACCAAGAGTCATTGGAGCGCTTGTCGGCGGTATCTTTTTAGGCTTCGGGGCTCGCTGGGCCGACGGCTGCACCAGCGGTCACGGAATCAGCGGCACCATGCAGCTGGCCGTATCCAGCTGGATCTCGGCCATCTGCTTTTTCATCGGTGGAATAATCACCGCATATATTATTTTTTAGCAGCCGAAAAACGCCGGCTGAAGAAGGGAGTTTTTATAGTGTCTAAAGCAAATAATAAGAAAAACAGCCAGCTGATCTGGGGCCTGGTCTTCGGGATTATTTTCGGTTTTCTGCTTCAGAAAGGGGGCGTAACCAAATACGACGTGATCGTCGGGCAGCTTCTTCTAACCGACCACACGGTATTAATAGTCATGCTATCAGCAGTGCTGACCGGAATGATTGGCCTTCACATCCTTAAGGCGTTTGGTTTAATTAAACTGGCGCCAAAATCGGGCTCAATTGGCCAAAATATCATCGGCGGACTGATCTTCGGTATCGGTTTTGCCCTGCTTGGCTATTGCCCGGGGACCATTGCCGGGGCAATAGGCAACGGTTATCTTGATGCTATCACCGGAGGCCTGGCCGGAATTTTAATCGGGTCCGGTCTCTATGCCGCCCTGTATCCCCGGCTGCGGCCGAAAATCCTGAAGGTGGGTAATTTCGGAGATCTAACCCTGCCCCGTCTCTTTAAGGTCAACGACTGGGTAGTCGTAATACCGGTTGGCCTGCTGATTTTTATGCTGCTATTTTTCTTGAGATAACGAGATCTATAGCACAAACAGCACCTGCATCTGAACTAATTATCAAACCACGTTAGCAGATCTGATAATGAAAAAGTTATGATCATGGGCGTCGGTGCCCAGGGCAGCACCATTGCCAAAAGGAGCTACTTTTTGCGCGAAGCGGAGAAACTTAAAATCACCGTCGACCGGACGATAACCACCCGCCTCTTTTAGCGCTGCTCAGCCAGAAACCTTATTAAGTTGCTGTTGAACTCCAGCGGTGCGGTTTCCATCGGGCAATGGCCCTCGCCCGCTATCACAACCAATTCGGAATTTTTGAGAATGCTTTTTAGTTTATAGCCTTCTTCTATTTGGACCCACGCATCTTCTTCGCCCCAGATCAGCAGCACCGGCGCCTGCAGATCTTCAAGATCACTTAGCAGGTTTCTCACCCTTGCTTTAAGCATCTCGACCAGGGCAGCATCGCTGTCTTTAATTAGCAGGGGACGGTAGTACCCCTCAAATTCATCTTTTGTTGGCACCCTGCCATAGGCGGATGCGAGCGCTCTTCCTACATTTTCTTCACTCAAAACAACCCGGGTCACCAGCTGTCGCACTGCCCTGCCAAGAGGCGGGTAGTGGAATACCCAGCCAAAGCGCCCGCGACCCTCTGCAGGGATGGCCCCGGCAGCAAAAGTAACACTTTGCACCTGATCCGGGCTTTGTAACGCCATCGCCGCCACCACGCCACCGCCCATGGAATGGCCGACTAAATGCCAGCTAGAGCCTGAATCAATTGATTCCAGTAAGTCCCAGAGCAACTCCGCTCTGTGATCAGCAGTTGGTGAAAAACTTAAATTCCTCTCGCTTAAGCCAAATCCAGGCAGATCAGCAGCGATAACCTGGTAACCTTCTGCCACCAACGCCGGAGCTGTAAAGCGCCAGGAAAATGTAGAACCGGAAAACCCGTGGACTAGAAAAACGTTTCCTTTCCCAGGTGTTTCTTCCGCCCATCGGCGATAGTGTAGTTTAAGATCATTTACTACAATAAAATTACTGTCAGCATGAACCGGCTGATAAGGTTCTCCGGGAAGCGGCTTTAATGGAAGAAGATAAGGCAGCAAGCTGATTATCAAAAATATCAAGGAAAAAACCATGCTGATTTTTTTTAATAACCTGCAACAGTTACATTTTCTTTTTTCAATATCTTTAATCACCGCTTACCTCCCTAAAAATAACTGAATAGATTAATGATAGCATAAACAATGCAGGATTAAACGGGATAAACAAGAAATAATAAGCAAACAATTTAGGACCGGAGGTAGAGCGTATGCCGGCTGTGACAATTAAACCAGACATTTACTGGATTGGTGTAAACGATCACACCACCGACCTCTTTGAAGGCCTCTGGCCGATCGCCAGGGA
>JBFYYZ010000013.1:0-4785 GCA_041309745.1 Bacillota bacterium
AGGCTTTTGCCAATTCTTCTCCGCTGATATCTCTCGGAACTCTCATAAAGACATAACCTCGTCTTTTACGTAATGCAACCTAATAACTTTCGGCAAAGAATCCTCTTCAAAGTGGCAGAGCACAGCATCTTTTATATTTACTTTTAGCTCTTCCATGGATTCAGCTTCAGTAAAAATAGACTGACCAAGTGAACGGGCTACCAAACCACCATCCACAGCTTCTTCAATAAGAAAGATAATCTCGTTCGTAGTTTTGCACCTCCTTTTGTATGTATTCTACCTACTTAATCGTTTTACAGCAACAAATAATGAGCTCAGCTTAGCCCCTATGCTCTTTTAGCATTTCCTGGTATCTTAATTCAAGCTCGTAAGGTAAATCTAACATAAATACTGCCCATGCAATCTCTATATTCTATTTAAGCGGCTCGTAATGCTGGCGGTCGGTGAAGTATATTGCCGCTTCGGCCACCGCTAACCCGGTGGCTGCCTCAAAGCTGTTTTTATAGAGCTCAACCTGGGGCCGGTAATACAATATAAGCTGATCAAGGTGAGCCTGGTCTTCGATGCGATCGGTCTTGTAATCGACAATCACCCAGCCCCTATCTTCAAGGAAAACCAGGTCCATGATCCCGGTAGTGTAGGTGCTATCCTGCCAGAGCCCGAAAGCCATTTCGCAGTGCACCTCCCTGGCCTGACAGATCCGGTCCCACAGCGGTGTGGCTTTAAAGCCTTCCAGCACCTGAACGATAGCCGGCAAACGCTGCTCATCTAAGCCTTCCCGCTCCAATGCTAACTTAATCTTCTGCTGCAAATTGGCCGGATCGCCGTTGGCCCTGTCTGCCACAAGCAGATCGAGAGCCTCATGCACAACCGTGCCCCAGCTTAAGCCATAGCCTTCTAATGATCTTTCCGGCAGGTTAATAGCGCCATCCTTGACAGCTGTCGCACTAACATGGCAGTAAGTTGCCACTTTAAGGGCTGCTTTTCTATCTTCGATATCCTTTTCCGCCTGCTGCAGGTCAGCGGGCGTTACCGGCCTTAAGCCAGCCGGCTGCACAGTCTGTGGCGCAACTGCCTGAATCTGCAGCGCATCATCCGGCAGATAGCGGTTAAGTTTTACCCAGGCGCTTTTTTCTTCATTTCTTGGGTAAGTGCTGACGATCAAGCTATCCCCGGCCCGGGTGGCTGCCACGTATAGCAAACGCAGCTCTTCGGCCTCGGCATAGCTGCTTTCTTCATCCTGCAGACCCTGTTTCCACTCAGGATGGTGAGCCAGCACAGTAGCCGTATGGAAGCCCTGTTTACTGATAACCAGGTAGCCTTCCGATTTTCCACCGGTGCGGCGGACATGAATTGTCGGTTCGTGCTCAATTTTGTAACCCGGGTTGGCCAAAAAAACAACCGGTGCTTCGAGCCCTTTGGCCTTGTGCAGGTTTAAGAGCCGCACTGCCGGGGTGTCTTCGCCCTCCAGGTTCAGTTCATCTTCAAAGCCTTCGTCCAGCAGCCGGCCTAAGTATTCAACCGCTGCCGGAAAAGCAGTTTTCTGCTCCTGTTCACACGCCCGCAAGCCTTCGAGCAGGCGGTAATAATAGCCGGCCTTGCTGCGGGCCAACTCACCAGCCATGATCAGGGGGATCAGCCCCAACTCGGCGGCAATCTGCTCTAACGCACTGCTTGGCGGTAATGTGCGGGTTAATTTATAGAAATGCTTCAGCTGCTCAAACGCCTTCTCAATCTGATCCGTTACAGCCTTATTGGCAGTAGGCAATTTGCTTAAGAAATTAAATTTGCCGCCCGCCTGTTTGAACTGATAGAGCTGGTCATCGCTCACCCCAAAAAATAGCCCGCGCAGGGCAGAAACCAGATTTACCGGGTTATCGGGGTCGGCCAGCGCCTTTAGCACCAGTAGCAGCTCAAAGATCTCTTCGGTTTCACTGATGTCGCTTTGCCCGGTGATGCGATAAGTGATGCCCACCTTCTCCAGGGCCCTGGCATAAAGTGCCATGTGCTTTTTAAAACGCACGATGATCATAAAATCCGCTGCGCTGCGGCCTCCATCCTTACTGTTAATCTCCGCGGCAATAGCTGCTGCTATCAGTTCGGCATCTGCTTCAGCGATCATTTTTCCATTATTACGTTCAATGTCTGGAACCACAATTTTTTGCACCGGTGGTACCACCAGCGCCTTTTTCCCCGGGGGCGGATCAAGCTTTACAAAATTAGCCTGGTGCTGTGATTTTCCTGTGGGGAAAAGGCCGCTGTAAGCATCATTGAACCATTCAATTAAAGGCGGCTGAGAACGAAAGTTGGTGGTCAGGTTTAGGGTGCGACCACCGCTAAGTTCAATAAGCGCTTTCACCTGGTTATAGGTGTCGATATCAGCCCGCCTGAACCGGTAAATCGACTGTTTCGGATCTCCGACCACAAAGAGCGAACCGGGTCGCGGTTTTAGCTTCAACCAATCCTGCTCACCAAGATCTGTCCCGGTCAGGTAGAGCATAATCTCGGCCTGGATCGGGTCTGTATCCTGAAATTCATCGATCAGCAGGTGGGTAAAACGTTCCTGAAAATACTGCCGCACCTCGGCCTTTGAGCGCAACATCTCCGCAGTAAGCATTAAAAGATCCTGGAAGTTAAGGGAACCTAAACGGCGCCTGAACTCTTTATAATGCGCGGCCGCCGGCTGCAGAAACTTAATTACAAAGTGGTAACGGTAAGCTCTCCAACTCTCCAGCGCCGGAATAACGTAATTTTCGCGCAGCTCGATGAAGGCTGCTTCCACCATTAGGCAATCGTCCTTAGAATCCCAGCATTTCTGTGTGCCTTTGGCCTTTTTATCAATTTTCACAGCAAGACGCATCAAATCTTTGTTCACGGTAGAGCTGCTTTTCTGGTCGTAAATATCTTTAAAGCGCTTTATCGTAAATAATATCTCCTGAAGCGAATCTGGTTTTTGCGTTAGTGTTTTCGGTATCAATCCTTCCGCCGCATGCATAAAACTCTTTAACTGCCCTCGTAATGGCTGCAGGTCTAAAAGAGCAGCCTTAGGTGCCGGAAAATCAAGGTCTGGATAACCGGAAAGCCTCTCGTACGCTTCCTGCAGCTGTTCCGGATCAAGATCAACCTTAGCCAGGTCAGCTAAAAGACCTTCCTGATCATTTAGGTGAAGCCGCAGCAGGTAATCATCCCAGGCGGCGCGGCAGAGTAATTTTTCATCAATCCCTTCAATTTCGGTAAAGGCGGGGCTGACCCCGGCCTCAACCGGCCTTTCCCTCAAGATGCGCGAGCAGAAAGAGTGAATGGTCCCGATAAAAGCGCTGTCGAGATCAGCAAGCGCCGCTGCCGCGCGCTCTTTTTCGAGAGGATCAGCGGCGTTGCGCAGTTTTTCCTCCAGGGCAATCTGAAACCGCTTTTCCAACTCGCCTGCCGCTTTGCGCGTAAAGGTAACTGCAGCAAGCCTGCTCACCGGGCACTTATCCCCGGTAACCAGGGCCACCATGCGGTCAACCAGGCTCTTGGTCTTGCCGGTGCCGGCGCCCGCTTCAACCATCAGGGTTTCATCCAAGCAGCTGACGATAGCGGTTCTGGCCTGCTGGTCGATCAATTGCGCAGCTGTGCCCTTACTCATAAGTTTGCAGCTCCTTCCACGGATCCAGCATGGTGTTTGCCGGGTTTTTAAGCTTCTCTTTAATCTGCTGCTGCGCTGTCGTCACGCGGCAAAGATCCCGGTAATCACAAAATGCACAGCGGTCTTCCGCGGTTAGGCAAAAAGTTCCACTCCTAATCAGTTCAAACAAACGGCCGAGCGCATTAAGCAGCTGTTGCCGCTTAGCCTGGTCGCGGCTATAGGACCTACCCTCGCCTTTTTGGGTCGGAAAAATATAGCCGCCTTCGCTAACTACCGGGCTTTTCAGGCCTGCCTCTTCTAAAATCTTCTCCGCCGCAATGGCATAGAGGGCGTGCTGCAACTGGCGGCCTTTGTTTAAGTATTGGTTCTCTTCATAACCGTAAGTGCTGCCGGTTTTGTAATCCCACACCCCGTAACGGGGCGGATCACCAGGCACCTGGTCTATGCGGTCGATAACTCCGCGCAGCCTGAAAGTAGATCCCGGCTCGACCTCAATTTCAACGGGATCGATTAAACCTGCACCGGCCTTCTTTATGGCATCTGCTCTATTGATGCCAAAAGGTGCTTCAAAGTAAAGGGGGCTATAACCATCCTGCTGGCGTAACCTGCTTTCTACCTTCAAGAAGGTCTCCAGCTCAGTCAGCAAGCCTTCCGTCTCATATTTGTAAACAATCTCACTGGGCGGCGGCACCTCTGCCTTGCGCTCCTCGATCAGCTCACAGCCGATCTCTCTGATCAAGTCTATTTCCTTCGCCAGATCAAGGCGCTTAGCCTTAACTTTATTCATAAACTCAGCGTAAATCTGGTGTAACAGATGGCCGCGGGTCAGCGCATCCAGCCAGCTCCCGGGTCTAAACTCGTGATCATCGGGCAGCTCAACCCCAAGCATGTTCTGCACAAAATAGGCAAAGGGACAGTTGCCCAGCTTTTCGAGCTTGCTGGCCGAAAGTATCAGGTTCAAGTTTTGGGTTGGGTCTACCTCTGCCGGGTCAACCATCACCTGGCCGTCGTAACCGGTGAACTGATTACTCCTGCGCTGCTCAGCGGCCATAAACCCTGATTGAAGGCCCGGGAAACAGTCTCCAACAGCAGCAGGTTCAACAGCCAGCTTGCGGTCAATCAAGGCCAGGTAAAGCCACCACTGGTTGATAAAGAGC
>JBFYYZ010000014.1:0-3897 GCA_041309745.1 Bacillota bacterium
AAACTCCTGCTTCCCTCGCGGGAAAGCAGGAGTTTGGAGTGGTATTAAATAATATGACCACGGTAAAACGTGGTCAATGCCCCGCCTTACCCTCTCACCCGAAGGGGTTAAGCGCGCGTCTTCAGGCAGGTCTCCTGGCTCGTGTTCACTGCGCCTCCTGCCTTCCCGGTTAACAAACCAGTGGCCTCAGGAAACGCATCCCACTTACAGTGGCGGGACCGCGCCGGACTTACACCGGCTTCCCTTATTAAGTCTTTAAACACCTGAAAATCAGCTATTCAATTGTCTTCGCTATTATAGCACTCTCTTTATTGCTTGTCTAACAGAATCTGTTGCGGCTCTTTCAGCAGGCCGACATTGGCCAGGGTAAAAATCACCAGGGCAGCCCAGATAAAGCAGAAGCTGATCAAATGGATCGTGGAAAAATGTTCCTTAAAGACAAAGATGCCAAGGATCAGAGTAAGTGTCGGAGCGATGTACTGTAAAAAACCCATCATCGAGAAAGTGGTCTTTTCAACACCCCGGGCAAAGAGGATCAGCGGAATGGCGGTGACGATACCGGCCCCGGCCAGGATTAGCTTGATCGCTAGAGGAGCGGCCCCCATCGCCCCGCTGCCCTGGGCTTCAAGGCTTAATAAATATAGCAGGGCAATCGGCATTACGATAAAGGTTTCCAACGTTAAGCCGGTAATCGGATCAACTTTAGCCATCTTCTTAATCAGCCCATATGCCGCAAAGGATGTAGCCAGGAAGATAGCGATCCAGGGCACCCGGCCATACTGGGTGGTAATAATTAAAACCCCGATCGCCGCCAGGATCAAAGCGACCAACTGCCAGCGCGACAGTTTTTCTTTCAGCACCGTAACCCCGAGCAGCACCACTACCAGGGGGTTGATGAAATAACCCATGCTGGCTTCTATTACATGGCCGGTATTAACTGCGTAAATATAGGTAAACCAGTTGACGCTGATCACAAAACCGCAGAGGAACATGAATAGAAGCCTTTTTTTATCGGCTAACACAGCAGTCAGGGCCTTGCCCCCGCGAGTGACGGCCACAATCATAATCATGAAAATGAAAGACCAGATGATCCTGTGGGCCAGGATCTGCAGGGGCGGGACACTGATCAGCAGCTTCCAGTAAAGGGGTAAAATGCCCCAGAGGCTGTAAGCCACAATCCCGTACCAAATACCGATTGTGTTATCATCAAGTATTTTTTTGTTCAACGTAAAAAACAATCTCCCTGCCCTATTAAATGTAGATAACAGTGATAGCTTATTATGAAAAGAACTTTGAAGCAAGCAATTTCTCAACATTGCCAGGGGGACGGGGTTGTTGACAACTTTTTTTGTGCTAGGAAGGTAGTTTGAGCGCCCTGAAGCGCAGCATTCGAAGGGGAGATACATCCACAGGAAGAGTGTCCCCTTCGTGCTGACGAAGACGTCTGAATATTCTCCTGTCGCTTAGCGGTTCAAGCTAGATCACTAAAGTATTGTAGTACAGTTAAGTTTTAGGCAGGTAAAGATAGAAAGTGGTGCCTCTTCCCGGTGTGCTGGCTACCCGGATCCGTCCCCCGGCTGACCGAACCAGTTCCCTGACCAGGGCCAGACCGATTCCCGATCCGCCTTCAGTCCCCCGCTCCCGGGAAGGATCAACCCGGAAAAAACGCTCAAAAATATACGGCAGCTGATCGGGATTAATACCAATGCCGCTGTCGCTAATGCTAATCATCAAAAGTTTGCTTAAATCAGGCAGATCGCCAGGCCCGGAAAGGGCTGTAGCCTGACCAAAAGGCGCTACTGCTTGAGGATCAAAGACAGGCTCGCTTTGCAGCTTAATTTTAACCGCTCGCCCGGAGGCTGTATAGCGGTATGCGTTATCCAGTAGGTTACCGATGATTTTTCCTAAAACTGCCGGATCCTGAAAAACAAATAGCTTCTCATCCGGCAGCTCAAGACTTAATTCAATCGCCTTATCCTGAAAAAGAAGTTTAAACGAAGCTACTTTGTCGCTTAAAAAACGGTTCAGCTCAATGCTTTCCTGCTCCCTTCCACCGTCGTCGGCACGCTCCGCCCTGGTCAGCTCATCTAAGTCAGCTGCTACCCGGTTTAAATGCATGATCTCTTCCATTAAGATGTTCAGATGCTGTTCGTTGGCAGGAAGCACCCCATCTCTGACTGCTTCAACATAACTACGCAGGGTGGTTAGCGGGGTGCGCAGTTCATGGGCCAGGTCGGCCACCGAGCGTTTGCGAAGCATCTCCAGTTCCTCCAGCTGCGCAGCCATTTTGTTAAAACTGGCTGACAACTCCGCCAGCTCCCGGTTTTCGTAAGACGGAAGCTTGCGGCTGTAATTTCCACTGGCAATGACCAGGGCAGCATCTGCCACCTCTTCCAGGGGCTTTGACAGGCGGCGGGAAAAAAGAATCCCCAGGATCAGGGCTATGCTAACGGCCACAACACCGGTCATCAGCAATGAACGGGTAATCGTCCGTTTAAAAACAAGGTCCTGCTCCTGCCAGGCTGTGCCATTCTCCACAGCTTTGTGTGCAATAATCAACTTGCCCAACTCTGCCTGCCCGCTGTTCAACTGGTAGTGGTAGGCTGCGGCTTCATCGAGATCGATCTCCTCAACCCCCGTCATCATCTGCCTGCGCCGGCCCTGACCGCTGTCAAAAAGGAAGCGGCCTGTTTCATCAGCCAGCACCAAACGCGTATTCGTGCTGAGGGCTATGTGAAAAAGAGGCATCTGAATCCCCGCCCAGCTACCATTCTCTTCGTAGTAATCAAGCACCGCGGAAACTATCTGCCGGTTGAGAGCCTCTTCACTTTCCCGGATGTATGTTTGCAGGTGTTTTTCCAGGGAATAGTTAAAAACCAGCTGAAAAATTAAAAGGGTAACCGCGGCAACCACCAAGAAGTAGAGTGCCAGGCGGGTCCAGAGCGGCTTTTTGTTTAATAGATCAGTGTTCGTCATATTTGTAACCCACCCCGTAAACCGTTTTGAGCACCGGATCAACTCCTGCGGCCTGCAATTTCTGGCGCAGATTTTTTACATGGGCATCAACCGCCCGATCTTCGCTGAAACTATCGTACCCAAAGAGCGCTTCCGACATTTGCGCCCTGGAAAAAACCCGGCCCGGGCGGCGGGCCAGGTAAACGAGAAGATTAAACTCTGTGGGCGTAAGCCCAATGTTCCGCTGATCCCAGGTCAGGCTGTGAGCTGGCAGATCAATCTGCAGTCTACCTTCAAGCAGTTCCAGGATGTCGGTTAGTAAGCCGGGTTCAGGTTCGCTGCGGCGCAGGATCGTCTTGACCCTCGCCAGCACCTCCTGCGGGCTGAAGGGTTTCAATACATAATCATCAGCGCCAATACCAAGACCGTGGACCCGGTCTTCGATGGCAGTTTTTGCTGTCAGCATAATGACGGGAATCCTTGAACCTTCCTGCCGCAAGCGGTGACAAACTTCTTCGCCGCTTAAACCGGGTAGCATCAGGTCGAGAATGATCAGGTCGGGATCTTCCCGGCGAGCCATTTCCAGAGCTTCCAGACCGTCAGCTGCAGTGATGACCGCAAACCCGTCCTGCTCAAGATAAGCTTTAAGCACGGCGGCAATCTTTTTTTCGTCATCAACAACCAAAATCTTTTGTTTGTCCACTCGGTTCAACCCCGGATCTTTAAATTTATCTTTATGCTTTATATATTAAACAACTGCCCGGAAAAAAGAAAGCCGCAGGTAAGCGGCTTTCCCTTAAGGCTTGGTTCATTTACTCATAACTCTTACAGCAATAACCTTTTTACCTCCAGCAGTTACCAAAACCTCTGCCGGAACCACCCTCACCGAAGCGGCCAAACATGCCGTAACCGCCCCCGAAGCCTTTCTCCAACATCAGCTGA
>JBFYYZ010000015.1:0-6495 GCA_041309745.1 Bacillota bacterium
GCAGCGCTTCTCTGCTTCAAACCATTTCTGAAATAAAGCCGGAGCGCATCGTTTATATTTCCTGTAACCCGGCCACTTTAGCCCGCGATCTCGGGCACCTTCAGCAAAACGGCTTCCAGGCCATTAAAACCCAATCTATTGATATGTTCCCCCAGACCAGCCATATTGAAACGATAGTTCTGCTATCACTTACGGAATAATTATTTTTAAAGCAAGACAAGTAGGGTTTAGCGAGAATAGAAAAAGTTGTAACCAGCAAGGTAAGTGTTTCAAATAAATCTCTCTCGGCAGCCATATATGATATGATTACCGATGTTGTAATTGACTAATGCGCAGGATGTGATCTAGTGAACAGTGAAAATATCCACCGCCTCGACCTGGAAGGGCGCGAAATTATCCTGGTTGGCACCGCCCATATTTCAAAAGCCAGCGTTGAAGAAGTAAAAACCCTGATAGAGAGTGAAAAACCCGATACAGTCTGTATCGAACTGTGCCATGCCCGCTACCAGGCAATAACAGAATCCGATCGCTGGAAGAATACCGATATTGCCAAAATCATCAGGGAACGTAAAGCACCCCTGCTGCTGGCCAATTTAATCATGTCTTCCTACCAGAAAAAACTGGCCAAAAAGTTTGATATCCAGCCGGGGCAGGAGATGAAACAGGCCATTGCCTCAGCCGAAGCAGTCGGAGCAGAGATTTGCCTGGCCGATCGCGACTTGCAGATTACCATGCTTCGTCTCTGGCGCAGTACCAATTTCTTAGGCAAGCTGAAGCTTTTCTTTCAGTTCATGCTCGGCATCTTCATGGATGAAGAACTGACCGAAGAAGAAATGGAAAAGATGAAGAGCAAAGATATGTTAAGTGCTGCTTTGGATGAGTTGTCAAATGCTTTCCCGCAAATCAAGTCAATCGTCATTGACGAGCGGGATCAGTACCTTGCTCAAAAGATCAAGAGTGCTCCCGGAGGAAAAGTTGTGGCTGTCTTGGGCGCCGGGCATATCCCGGGAATAACCGAGGAGATCCACCGGGATCACGATCTTGCTAAGTTGACCAAAGTAGCCCCTTCCCCGAAGATCAATAGAATTATCGGCTGGAGCATCCCCGTTTTTATTATTGCCCTGATCGCCCTGACCTTTTCAGTCGACCAGGCAACGGGATCCGAACAGATCCTGACCTGGATTCTCTGGAACGGTTCGCTGAGCTTGCTGGGAGCAATTGTTGCCCTAGCCCACCCGCTGTCGATGCTGACCGCATTTGTGGCGGCCCCGATCAGTTCACTAAGCCCGCTACTGGCTGCCGGCTGGTTCGCCGGCTTAACGGAAGCACTAGTCAGAAAACCGAGCGTTAATGATTTTGAAAGCCTGACGGACGATATTCATACTGTGAGCGGTTTTTGGCGCAATAAAGTATCTCGCATTCTGCTGGTTGTCGTATTCGTGAACCTGGGAAGCACAGCGGGAACAATAATCGGGGGAGCTGAAGTGGTAAGCCGTTTTATCAGTACTTTCTTTAATTAGGGCAACTTTATTAGATCAGTTCTTTCTGGCCTTTGCTTACCAATACCAAACGGCCAGACTGATCGCGGTCAATAGTTTTCAGGGCAAAAAGGTGAATAGTAACCCCGATACCTACGGCTGTTAAAAAAATGATCAGATGCAGGTTGGCAGTAACCAGCATCGAGATAATCAAGGTAGCCCAGAGAAAGAACAGCGCCCCGTACCTGGTGCTGCGCGTGATCGCCCGGTAGGTAAGGTAGTTGTAGATATAGGCTCCAAGCAGCGGATGGTTAATCAGCCAGCAGTAAAGTTTATCCGAGCTACGCAGGTAACAGTAGGCCGCAAGCAGCAGGAACGGGGTCGTGGGCAATACCGGCAAAAAGGCGCCTAAAAAGCCAAGCGCCAGTGCAAGCGAGCCGACAGTGATCAGAAATATTTTTTTTAAGGTTACAGAACTCATTGTTTGAACCACCTACTGTCAAATCCCGATCATAAATCTATTAATCAGCACAACTGACAATATAGATATTTCTATTCTATCATATTGTCGGTCAACCCTCTTTGATACTCAATAAACGCAACCAGAAAGCTGATCTCAAATATTTACAATCCTAAATTTATCACCGCTGATCACCGGTGTCGGCCAGCCAGAAAATAGCCGGCGAGGATAGCTGTGACCGGCACGGCAGCAATCAGGCCGATACTACCGGCAATCCCACGCACAAATTCTGTGGCGATAATATCCATATTGATCACTTTCAACCAGTCAATTTCATAGCCCATCACCAGCAGCAGCATCGGGATTGCCGCCCCCACGTAAGCAAGAATCAGGGTATTGGCCATCGTTCCCATCACATCACAGCCGACGTTAAAAGCGCCATTAAACAGTTCGCGGGGCCGGATATCGGGGCAGGCCTGTTTAATTTCGGCTGCTGCGGACGCAATGGACATACCGATATCGGTAATCGCCCCCAGCGACCCGATGATAATGCCGGCAAAGAGCAGTCCCCTGAAATCAATCGTCTGATCCATAAAATAGAGCATCTGAGCCTCGTGCGATCCAAAACCGGTGAGACGAGCCAGACTACCGGCCCAAAAAGCCATTAAACCGGCGACAACAACACCGGTGATTGTCCCAAGGGTAGCCACCAGCGACTTAAGGTTCAAACCGCCAATTACAAATTGGATAAAGGCGATGGCCACCGAGGCAATCCCGACAGCGAGGAGAATCGGGCTGTAACCGGCTAGCAGAAGCGGCAAAAGAACCCAAAAAATGAGGAATATTGTGGCGACCAGGGTGATGATTGTTTTTAGCCCTTTCATCCTGCCGACCACGAGCAAGGCGATCATAAAAACAGCAATCAGGTAAAAAACACCTTGGTCCCGGGCCAGATCCTGGACATAAACCTGATCGAACGTGCCCTCATCGCCGATCGCAACCACGATTACTTTCTGTCCTGCTTCCAGGACAAAATCATAGACGGGATCTCCGGCGAAAAAAGAGTTATAGATAGTTAATATCTCGCCCCGGAATGGCCCGCTGGTCAGCTCAACAACTACTTCCTGTTCGATGGCGGTAAAGTACTCATGCTGCTGCTCTTCCGCTTCCCTTACCTCAAGCACCCGGGCCCGGTAAAAATGTTCTTCTGCAGAGACCGGTTCTTCAACAGCTGCCATTGCCGGTGTGACGGCTATAATCATAAAAAGTAAGATCACCAGAATTATTTTCGGCATCCATTCAATCCCCCCAGCTCAAAATCTATGTCTTTATAACTTACATGGAATGTAATTAATAACCGACGAACAGCTGGGTATAAAAGTGGCTGCCGTCGCTGCGCACCTGAACTCCTACGCCAATAAGGCTGTAGCTGCCTCCCAGAATATTATCGCGGTGGCCGGGTGAGCTCATCAGCATATCATGGGCTCCGGTTACGCTGCCGTTAGAGTTCATGGCCAGGTTTTCGCCTGCCCAGTTGTAACTTACTCCATAACGGTCGAGTAGGTTGGTGAAACTCCCATAAGTTGGAGAAGTATGGCTGAAATAATTCTTATCGATCATATCCCTGCTTTTTGCCCTTGCAGCATTAGTCAGCTGGCTGCTGACCTTTAGTGGCGGCAGACCGGCGTTAGCCCTGGCCTGGTTAATCAGATTAACCATCTGCTGTTCCTTAGTTGTTGCACCTCCTGAACCACTGCCACTTGCAGCAGGTGCCGGCTTCGGCTTAGGCCTCTCTTTTACACCTACTTCAATGTTAAGTTCCTGCTCGAGTTTGCCGAAATAGAAAGAAAAATCGATATCCTGGCTTTCAATTTCCGCCTCTTTAAGTATCCCTGCAGGCTCCGATTCCCGGTCGATGAAAATATCATCGGCAAAGAAGAGAAATACAAGAGCCAGGGAAAGCAGGCCTAAAAAGCCGATAATACGTGTAATTAGCTTCAATAACATCTGGCGCTAAAACTCCCCTTTCCGGTTGAAATGATGTATCACATAAAAGTCACTTAAAAAATATTTCAAGCCTTAGTTTTTTTCCGCAGTAGAGCTGTTCTGATCAATTTCACGGTGCACCGACGGTAGATCGCGATTAGTAATGATGCCGATAATCGGTTCTGTAGGACCTCCGTTCTGGGTAATTAAAACTGCCTCCAGTTTACGTCCTTCATGCTGCCAGCGATAGAAAAGTTCGGGCACAGAAAAAAGTGACTGGTTAACAGAAACAAGCTCATAATCGTTTTCGTGACCTGCTTTTTCTATTACATCTGTCAGTAAAGTTTCGTGAAGATTAACCTCTTTCTGGTTATTGATCATACAGATCCCCATCCACTTGACAATCATGTTTGAAGTAAGCAAACCGATCAGCTTATCATCCACATAAACCGGAGCCTGAGTATATGACATCCTGCTAAAATCACGGATCGCCCTCGATACGGGATAGCTTCCGGAGAGGGTCAGGACCTCTTTTAAAAATAGTGGAGCTACTTTCGGCGGTTCTACCAGAAGAGCGGCAATTCGCTCGATCTTTTCGACAACTTCAGTGGTAGGCACCGCGATGATCTCACCCCCGGAACGATCATGAACGATGGCATTGCGCAATTCGCTATACTCTCTCAAGTCAAAACGGTAACGTTCAATGACCGGATTGACCCTGGCACTTTTATCAACCAACTCAAAAAAGCGCCGATGATCCTTTAAATCTAAGATTCTCTCCATCTCATGTTCAATGGTCGAGTAAGCGATTAAAAAACGCTCAGCATTATTACTCTCGGGCATAACAGAGAACCGCCTCCTTCAATCCGCCCTTCTTCCTAATCTTTGTGCTGCAGTAAGTTGATCAGCATAAACAGGCTTTATCTTTAAAAATTATAACTGCTTTTAATGTTTACGATCCACGAATGAGGTTATAGTAAAAGGCAATTACCCCGCTAAGCTGATCAAAGCTGATTTTTTCATTGATTCCGTGAATACTGCGTAGCTCTTCTTTGCTCATTTTTAGCGGAGAAAACCTTAAGACCTGATCGCAGATCGCGCAAAAATGTCTTGAATCGGAAGCACCCAACATGATATAGGGTGTCACCAGCACGTTCTGAAAAACTGATCCGACAACTTCAACCAGCTTTTTATAAGCTGCCGATTCCGAGCTTGTTGACGGGGAAGCATTATGACCGTAAAGTCTCTTTACACTCAGCTTAAGCGGATCCTTGGCCTGACGGGCGCGGCTAGTAGCCTTCATTGCCTGTTCGGTAACCTGCTCCAGCGCCTGGTCACAGGTTTCGGTCGCTGCCAGCCTTAAATTGGCAACCACCCTCACCCGATCGGGGATTACGTTGGCAGCCTTACTGGCTTCGGCCATCGTAAAAACACAGGTGGTGCGGCAAAGAGCGTTAAACTCCCGGCCGATCAGCGGCAGAGCTCCCATCAGCAGCGGCATAAAACACCAAAGGTTGGCAAATATAATACGCAGGCCAAAGGGCATGTGTTTGCCAAGAACGTTAAACATCTCCCTAACTTCGGCCGGCATTGAAGCCGGGAAAGGATTTTTATCGAGCTGCAAAATAACCTTGCTCATTACCGCTAGCGGATTGATGCGATCCGGGGTTGAAGCATGGCCGCCGCTTCCTTCCAGCAGAAATTCAATGTCGGTTAACCCTTTTTCGGTCAGGCCGACCACTGCAATTGGCTTTTTAACCCCCGGGAAAACCCCTTCAATAATTGCGCCGCCCTCATCTAAAACCATAACCGGCCTGATGCTGCGGCTTTTAAGCAGCTCGACAATTGCCGGAGCGCCTGCACCCATGGTCTCTTCATCGTGTCCGAAGGCAAAGTACAGATCCTGTTTTGGTGTAAAACCGTCTTTTAGCAGAGCTTCGGCTGCTTCCATGATCCCAAAAAGAGTACATTTGGTATCAAGAGAACCCCGGCCCCAGACCTGATCTTCGATGATTTCACCAGAAAAAGGCAAATGAGTCCACTGCTCATCTTCTGCCGGCACAACATCATAATGAGCCATTAAAACCAGGGGTTGCTCGCTGTTCTGCCCCGGCCAGCGGTAGAGAAGGGAGCTTTCATTGACCAGCTCCCACTGAGTCGCATTATGAACATGAGGATAAAATTTTTCCAGCAGCTCGCGAAATCGGGCAAATTCACTATAATCATCGGGAAGCCAGTGTTCTCCGGCTCTTTCCGGGTGAATTGTACGGCAGCGGATCAGTTCGGCAAACCTGCCTACAGCCTCAGCAGGCAGGTAAGCGGGCAAATCGCTAATCACCGCAAAGGAACCGGTTTTTCCGTCAGCAGCCCTGAATAAAGCTGCCCTAATTAGGATTACAGCGATAAATACCAGTAATAAACTTAAAAAAAACCATAACAGTATCACTTAAAAATCACCCCTAAATCATATTCTTCTTGTACATCAGGCGGGCTGCAGCAATGGCAGAAAGGGCGCTGACCGGAATTAAAATGCCAACTGGCGCCGTGGGAACAAGAATAAAGATGATAATC
>JBFYYZ010000016.1:0-3957 GCA_041309745.1 Bacillota bacterium
CCCACATCAAACAGATGATCAAACTGCCCGGAGGAACGATCCGGGTTTTGGTTGAAGGTTTGAACCGGGCTAAAATCCTGGAGATCTATCCAGAAGAGCAGTTTCTGGAAGCCGACCTTGAGCTGATCGAAGACCCTTTAAGTAAAAATACCGAAATCGAAGCGCTGATGCGCACCGTGCTTTACCAGTTTGAACAGTACATTAAGATCAGTAGAAAAGTGCCGCCGGAAACTCTTTCAACCGTCTCCGATATGGAGGAACCAGGTCGTTTTGCCGATGTGATTGCCTCACACTTAAGCATGAAAATTCAGCAGAAGCAGGAGATGCTTGAGGCTCTGGATCTAAAAGAGCGGCTCGAAAAGCTGCACTCCATTCTGGGACGCGAAATGGAGATTTTAGAAATTGAACGTAAGATCAACCTGCGGGTGCGCAAACAGATGGAAAAAACTCAGAAAGAATACTACCTGCGGGAGCAAATGAAAGCAATTCAGAAAGAACTTGGAGAAAAGGACGAAAGGATGGCTGAGGCTGAAGAGTACCGGGAGAAAATTGCCGAGGCTAAACTGCCGGAAGAGGTGGAAGAGAAGGCGCTAAAAGAGGTTGAACGGCTGGAAAAAATGCCCCCTGCTGCAGCGGAGGGGATCGTTATCCGCACCTACCTTGACTGGTTGCTGGAGCTGCCCTGGTCGCTTGAAACAGCCGATCGGCTCGACCTTGATGTGGCCGAGCAGATCCTTGATGAAGACCATTACGGGCTACAAAAAGTTAAAGAACGGATTGTTGAGTATTTGGCTGTTCGCCAGCTGGCCGAAAAATTAAAAGGTCCTATTTTGTGTTTGATTGGTCCACCGGGCGTTGGTAAAACCTCTCTGGCGAAATCAGTGGCCCGAGCGCTTGAGCGTAAATTTGTGAGGATCTCGCTCGGCGGGGTGCGTGATGAAGCAGAAGTGAGGGGCCACCGGCGTACCTATATCGGCGCTCTGCCCGGACGGATCATCCAGGGTATGCGCCAGGCGAAATCTAATAATCCGGTTTTTTTGATGGATGAGATCGATAAAATGTCGACTGATTTCAGGGGCGATCCATCTTCAGCGCTGCTGGAGGTCCTTGATCCCGAGCAAAACAATGCTTTTAGCGATCATTACATCGAGGTGCCCTTTGACCTATCACAGGTGATGTTTATCACAACCGGCAATACATCCTATAATATACCGCAGGCACTGCTTGACCGGATGGAGTTGATCCATATTCCCGGTTACACAGAAGAAGATAAGGTTGAAATAGCCCGTCAGTACCTGGTTCCGAAGCAGCTTGGAGAGCACGGACTGACTGAAAAGAACTTAGAAATCTCCGAAGGGACAATCCGCAGGATCATTCGCGAATATACCAGGGAAGCGGGAGTGCGGAACTTAGAAAGAAGCATTTCTGCCATCTGCCGGAAAGTAGCGCGTGAAGTGGTTAAAGATCGCGAAAAACATATCCGGTTGACAAAACAAAACCTGCAGAAGTACTTAGGTATACCGCGCTACCGTTACGGCGCAGCTGAAAAAGAAGATGAAATCGGCGTGGCGACCGGTTTGGCCTGGACAGAAGCGGGAGGCGACCTGCTTTCGATTGAGGTCTCCCTGATGAAAGGGAAGGGTAAGATGACCCTGACCGGTCAGCTTGGCGATGTGATGCAGGAATCGGCCAAGGCGGCAATCAGCTATATACGCTCGCGTGCACAGTCACTGGGGCTCGATGAAAACTTTTACGAAGAAATTGATATCCATATTCACGTGCCGGAAGGGGCGATCCCGAAAGATGGTCCTTCGGCCGGGATCGCTATTGCTACAGCACTGGCATCAGCCTTAACTAAGAAGCCAATCCGCAAGGATGTAACGATGACCGGTGAAATTACCCTGCGGGGCAGGGTTTTACCGATCGGCGGGGTAAAAGAAAAGATGCTGGCTGCCCACCGGGCCGGCATTCGCAACATCCTTCTACCGGCGGAGAACCGTCGCGACTTAAGTGATCTTCCCCAGAATGTGCGGCGCAAGGTGGAGGTAAAATTTGTGGAGCATATGGATGAAGTTCTCAGCACGGCGCTTTCAGAACCGCCTCTGAAGGTGGGGGAAGAATGTACACGGAAGAAGATCAAAGAAAATAATCTTGGCTTACCGGAAGTGAAAGAGGATTCGGCTTTTCAGCACTGATGCCAGGCCTTTGTTTGCAGCACATCAATAATTATAACGCCTTTATATGTGGCCGGGTGAAATAAAAGAAAACTTGGGTGATTAGCGGTGCGGATTAACAAAGCAGAACTGAAAGCAGCAGCCTACAACCTTAATGATTTTCCGGCGTGGGATCTACCTGAGGTTTCTTTTATCGGGCGGTCTAATGTGGGAAAATCTTCTTTGCTGAATAGCCTGATCGGCCGTAAAAACCTGGCCCGGATCAGTTCTACACCAGGTAAAACCAGGGGTCTTTATTTCTATCTGCTAAATGATTCTTTCTACTTTGTTGATCTGCCGGGTTATGGTTACGCCAAGGTGTCGAAAAAGGAACGCGAGCGCTGGGCGCCGATTATTGAGGATTACCTGGCCAAACGCAGTTCGCTGCGCGGCTGCCTGCATCTGATCGATTGTCGTCACGCACCGACAACTGATGATCAGATGATGTCTGAATGGTTGCGTGCTCATACCATTCCGACGATAACTGTAGCAACCAAATCCGACAAGCTTTCCCGCAGCGCCCTTTTGCAGCAGCTTAAGGTGATCCGCAGCGGGCTCGGGTTGTTCGAAGAAGATCGGCTGTTGCCCTTTTCTGCGCAGACAGCGGCAGGCCGCGATCAATTGTGGCAGGAGATTTGTTCACTGCTACTCTAAAATGGTGCAACTGATCCGGCTCGTAAACGAAAGTCTGGAGGAAATCGATGCCCACCGCAGGAATTGACATAGGATCCCTGACCGCAGAAGTTGTGATCATGGAAAAAGAGCAGATCCTGAGCTATGTGATCCGGCCAACCGGGTCAAACATTAAGAAGGCTGCAGAAGTGGCCATGGAAGAAGCTCTGAGCAAAGCAGCACTCAGGAGCTCTGACCTGACAAGAGTGGTGGCCACCGGCTACGGGCGGATCAGGATCGATTTTGCGGATCAAAGAATCACAGAAATTACCTGCCACGGCCGCGGGGCTTACTTCTGGGACCCTGCCGTGAGAACGGTGATAGATATCGGGGGTCAGGACAGCAAAGTGATCCGTCTGGCCGAATACGGGCGGGTGGTTGATTTTGCCATGAATGATAAATGTTCAGCCGGTACCGGGCGGTTTCTGGAAGTGATGGCCCAGGCTCTGGAGGTGGAACTTGACCAGCTGGCCACCCTCAGTAACAGTGCCTCGAATGTCGTATCAATCAGCAGCATGTGCACTGTATTTGCCGAATCAGAGGTCGTATCGCTCATCGCCCAGGGCTTGCCCCGTGAGGATATCGCCCGTGGTTTACACCAGTCGATTGCCGACCGCACAGCCGGTCTGGTGCACCGGGTTGGCCTGGAAGAGAAAGTAATGATGACCGGCGGGGTGGCTCTCAACAGCGCTGTGGTGGCGGCTCTCAATGAAAAGCTGAAAACAAAAATAATTGTTCCTTCCGTGCCGCAGATTGCCGGCGCTCTGGGCGCGGCGCTGCTGGCGCAGGAAGATAGCTAAACTACTACGGACGCAAGAACTAATCCAGCCTGCCGGCGTGTAGGCTTTTTTTGATCTGTCTGCTCAGCAGAGCAGTGATCAGCACTTTGGCCAGGTCGAAGAGGATGAAGGGGGCCACGCCGGCTAGCAGAGCCTGTTTGATGCTAAATTGCATTAAAAGTCCGAGTTGCAAAGTGCCGGCCAGGTAGATTAGTCCCAGCGCCGGAAGCATTGCTGTTACCAGCTGCAGGAGCGAAGGCTGTGACTTATTCTTCAGCAGCAAAGTTAATACT
>JBFYYZ010000017.1:0-2538 GCA_041309745.1 Bacillota bacterium
CACAAAGGACAGGGCGTGGTTTGTTTGCCGCCGCATTTGCTGACCATTTTCCGCTTCTTCCGCTGGAGGAGGAAGGGCGCCTTAATGATGCAACTTTGCGTGAAAACTTTATCGAAAGAATATTCTGCTACCAACGCTGGAAAGATTTTGCCGCTGACCAGGCAAACTATAAGGAACTGATCATATTTCATGCCCGTCACAAGCTGCAATTGATGGCGCACAGCCCGAAACTGCTTTCAGCTATGGGGCGTCTTGTCGCTTCCGGAAAAACTTTGCCTGCTGACGAGCTGATGACAACCTATTTCGATTTACTGATGACTGCGCTCGCGTACCGGGCAACGGTTAAAAAAAATGTCAACGTCCTCTTTCACATCATCGGCTATTTTAAAAAGCTAAACAATCCCGACGAGCAGGCTGAGCTGATCGAGCTGATCGAACGTTATGCCAGACACATCGTGCCGCTTGTTGTACCCTTAACTCTGATCAGCCATTACGTAAGGAAATATAAAATCGCTTATCTCATCGGTCAAACCTATTTGGAACCACACCCGGCCGAACTGATGCTGCGCAATCATGTTTGAGATTGCAGCGCAATAGAGACCTTTCGGGTTAACCACGTCCTGAAATTCGCCTGCCGCCTTTAGTTATGGTATTATTCTTATTGGAAAGCTTAATAAACCGCTACCATGAGGAGTTATTATCTTTGACCAGCACTGAACAGACCCTGCCTGAAAAATATTTGGGTGCCAGCGATTTTAAAAAAATGTTGCTGGGTGCCAATATTTTTTTTAATCGGGAAAAAGAGCGCATTAATGCGTTAAACGTTTTTCCGGTCCCTGACGGCGATACCGGCACCAACATGAGCATGACCCTGCAATCGGCCCTTGAAGGATCACTGGAATACGAAGGCGAATCGATCGGAGAACTATCAGAGATTGTCGCCCAAAAAGCACTGATGGGCGCCCGCGGGAACTCCGGTGTTATTTTGTCACAGATCCTGCGCGGTATCGCTCGCGGTTTGCAAAAAAAGGAAGCAATCACCCCAGGAGAGCTGAGCAAAGCATTTCAATACGGGGTTGTTTATGCCTACAAGGCTGTATCAAAACCGGTCGAAGGCACTATTTTGACCGTGGCGCGCGAAATGGCTCGTGGGATCAGGGCTGCGGCACGCAAAGGCGAAAGCTTTTACAGCAGTATGGAAGCAGCAATAGCAAGCGGTAAAGAAACTCTGGCCAAAACAACCGAGATGCTTCCAGCTCTCAAAGAGGCAGGAGTGGTCGATGCCGGAGGGCTGGGATTGCTGGTCTTTCTTGAAGGTTGTCTTTTCTCCCTGAAAAAATCGCTAAATGAATTAGTTTCTCATAAAGAAGAAACCTCAGTAGCTTTACAGGATAATCCAAAATCCTTAAACCAGGTTGGACCAGAGCTTTTTGATCTGGACTTCCCTTACTGCACCGAAGTAATTATCCACTCTGCCAGAAACAATTTCAGCGGTTTAAAAGAAAAACTGGAACCTTTAGGGGACTCTTTACTGGTTGCCGCCGATCATAATCTGGCCAAAGTGCACATTCATACTGCTTCTCCGGGATTAATCCTGCAAACTGCTCTCGCTTTCGGGAGCTTACATGATATTAAGATCGAAAACATGCTCGACCAGCATCACCAGGCCTTCAGTGCCCGTAAACCTTTGGAGAAAACCGTCCTGTTGCCAGGTGCGTTGGATCATCAGGCCGGAGAAGTAGGTATAATTTCAGTATCTTTCGGCGAAGGCTTTCGAGAAATCTTTTTAAGTCTTGGTGCAGATGAAATTGTGTTTGGCGGGCAAACAATGAATCCCAATGTGGAAGACCTGTTGAAGGCAGTGGAAAAACTGCCCCAGGAAGCAGTGATCATCCTGCCGAACAATAAGAATATTATCATGGTAGCCCAGCAGGTTGATATTCTGTCTGCAAAAACTGTAGAAGTGCTGGAAACCAGATCACTGCCGGAAGGCCTGGCAGCACTGGTTGCTTACAACCCTTCATCCTCATTGGCAGATAATAAAGAAGCAATGATGTCCGGCATGAACAGGGTCAACACCGGACTGGTCACTCATGCAAACAGAAATACCGTAATCGGCGGCAAATCGATTGAAACCGGTCACTTTTTAGGTCTCGCCGGCGACGAAATTATCTCCGCCGGTGACAACCTTATGCAAACAGCACTCGAGCTCGCTGAAAAGCTAACCAGTGATAAGGACGATCTAATCACAATTTTTTACGGACAGGCCGTCTCCCGCCAGGATGCATCAAAGCTGGCAGCTATAATCGGAGAAAAACACCCCTCAATAGAAATAGAGTTGCAGTATGGCGGTCAACCGCTATATTATTATATCTTCTCTGTTGAATAAGCCCCTTGTAGATGACGAAAAACGCTTAAAAAAAGATCATCACAGATCTTTCAATCTTAAACATATTTACAGGTTTTATCTACTCCTCTATGATTTAGAAATCTTAGATTATGTCAAACGGAGGTTACCTTAGATGAGCAACAAACCAA
>JBFYYZ010000018.1:0-3677 GCA_041309745.1 Bacillota bacterium
CTGCCGGCCATCGTCAACGGAGCCCTGAAAGGTAAGTTATAGTTACATGTCGCGACGGCCGTCAAGGGCCCGGCTGAGGGTCAGGTCGTCGGCGTATTCTAAATCGCCGCCTACCGGCAGCCCAAAAGCGATGCGGGTAACCCTCACCTGATGCGATTTAAGCATCCGGGCCAGGTAACCAGCTGTAGCATCCCCTTCCACGTTCGGGTTGGTGGCGATAATTACCTCACTGATTTTATCTTCCACAATGCGCCTGACCAGCTGATCAAAATGAAGCTCCTCGGGTCCGATGCCATCGAGTGGTGATAGAACCCCGTGCAGCACGTGGTAAAGGCCCCGGTACTGACCTGTGCGTTCGATTACCAAAACATCTCGCGGCTCCTGGACAACACAGAGTAAAGAATGATCCCTCCCGGTGTCGCTACAGTAGGAACAGAGGCCGCTCTCGGCCAGACTGCCGCAAGTCTGACAGAAATCGATCTTATCTTTTGCCTCAACCATGGCCCGGGCAATAGCAACTACCTCTTCCCTGGAGCAGCCGAGGAGATAAAAAGCCAGGCGCTGCGCCGATTTCGGACCAATACCAGGAAAACGGCAGAGAACTTCAACCAGCCTTTTCAGAGCTCCCGGGTAGACCATTTAAAACATACCAGGCGGCAGGTTAAGGCCCCCGGTCAACTTTTGCATCTCTTCTGCCACCATATCGTCAACTCTTTTAAAAGCTTCGTTGACAGCAGCAACAATCATATCCTCCAGCATTTCACGATTATCCTCACTGATGGCTTCAGGATCAATCTGCAGCGAGACAAGACTTTTTGTGCCGCTGGCTACCACCCTAACCGCACCGCCACCGCTTGTGGCTTCGACGGTTTTAGCGGCAATGGCCTCTTGCATTCGACCCATTTCAGCCTGAGCTTTTTGCAGCTGCTTCATCATCTTGTTCATTCCACCATTTGACATTGGGTAAGCTCCCTTCTTTAATGTTCTATAATTTTCCCGCCAAAAATCTTTTGGGCCTCTTCCGCGCTGATTCCTTTTTGCTCATGCGATGAAGCCGGGGCTGAAACGGGCGGGTTCTTTTGCTGATCCTGTGTCGGTATTTTATTAGCTTCCTTCGCCTGAGGCGGCTCAGCCTGACGTAGAGCAGATTTTGTTTCCAGCTTTTGCGAAGCAGCTGGCTGCTCTCCTATTTAGGCCTTGACCTGCATTTCGAGGCTGAAAAAATTTGAAAGAACCGCTTCCAGTAATTTGCGGTGATGATCTTCCATAATTCTCAGGCGGTGGATGTCATATTCCGGAGCGTATAGCAGCTTAACCATATGCCCCTGGCAGGCGGAGATAGAGGCCGGCTCAAGCCAGGCAGCAGTGGTTTTCTGCCGCTTTTTAATCTCTTCCAGCAGATCAGGCCAGGCTGCGCGTAATCCTTCGAGACGATCACCGTTCGCCAACTTACCGGACTCTAAAGCGATTTCTTCTAAAGGAGTTAAACCTTGATTCTTTTTGGCTGTTGTTTCGATCTCCGCCGTAGAGGGCCCAGTTGTTTCAGGCACCGCATCACTTTTCTCCGTTTTTACCACGGTAGTTTGAGCATCAGCTTTTACCACAACTTCTCCTTGTGCTTTGCCGCTAATCTGCTGCTCCAGGTGCAGGCCGGGAGCCGGCTGTAAACTGCCGTGCAAGACTCGCAGCAACCTGATGAAGGATATTTCCAGTATATACTGAGGAAAGTGGGCATGGCGCAGCTCGCCGGAGGTCTGGTGTAAAAGCTCGATTGCATCTAGTAGCAGGCTGCGGTTCAGGTTTTGGCTGATGCTCGCAAGGAGTTCTTCTAAGCCGGAAAAACCTTTACGATCTTTTCCGCCGGCCGGTTTATCGAGCAGCAGGCGGCTGAAGATAAAGGTCAGATCGCGCATGAACAGCGTCAGATCACGACCGCTGTAGATCACCTCGTGAATTATATGCAGCCCGCTGTCCAGATCATTATCAAAAGCGGCCTTTGCCAGAGCAGCCACCGTTTCTGCCCTGGTAGAACCGGTAACGATGCGTACATGTTCATCACTGATCAGTTTTTCACCGTAAGCGGCACACTGTTCCAGGATTCCCAAAGCATCGCGCAGCGAGCCCTCGGAAAGCCGGGCGATCAGCTCAACTGCCTCATCCTCAGCCTGCCAGCCTTCCTCTTTCAGGATCTGCTGCAGGCGGCTGCTGATTTGATCGATAGTCAGCAGGTGAAAATCAAAGCGCTGGCAACGCGAAACGATGGTTGCCGGCAGACGGGAAGGATCAGTGGTGGCAAGAATGAAAACCACATTTTGCGGTGGTTCTTCGAGAGTTTTTAAAAAGGCATTACAGGCTTCGGGGGTGAGCATGTGCGCTTCGTCGATAATATATACTTTAAAACGGCTTTCGCCGCTGGCAAAACGGGACCTTTCACGCAGCTCCCTTATTTCGTCAATGCCCCGGTTGGAGGCAGCATCCATTTCAATGACATCAAGCGACACTCCGGCGGCAATATTTAAACAGGGGGTGCATTTTCCACAGGGCACAGCCGTGGGGTAGGAGGTGCAATTCATCGCCCGGGCCAGGATTTTTGCCGTTGTGGTCTTACCAGTTCCGCGGGGACCGCAAAAAAGATAAGCATGAGCCAGCCGATCGTTTAAGAGGGCATTGCTAAGGGTGCGGGTAATATGCTCTTGCCCGGTTATGTCGGCAAAAGTAAGCGGTCTGCGGCGTCTGTATAAGCTTAGGTAAGTCAATTTTAAGTTTACACCTCGGCTTGGCTAGCGATTTATTGATGCTACAGCGCTGAGAGCGCTGATCGCTTCTTCCAGTTTCCCGGCTTTAACCATTAAATAATCGGTGTCATAGGTGGATATAGTGAAAACTGCAACTCCTGCGGCAGCAAGAGGGTTAAGTAGGGTTGCCAGGATTCCGGTCAGGCTGAAATCGAGAGGACCTTCAACTTTAAAAAGGCGAAACCCTTTCTCCTGAGCACAATCTTTTGGCAATAACTCCTCCCGGCAGACGATCGATAGCTCGTCAGTAGTCCGGGTTACAGAAAAAAATCCGCCCTCAGTGTCTTTCGGAAAATAAACTGCAGAATCGCTATCCAGGCGATAAACCCCAAAAGCGAGCGGCAATAAGGTCAGCACTAGTTTATCCATAAATTATAAGGCCGCGCACCTGCCTTTGACCGTCATTTCCAGGCGCTGACCAGGCAGTTAGCTCCGTCCCGGCGCTCCCGTGGCACCCGCAAATTCTCACTTACCGCTGCTTCCTTCCGGACCTGACGGGGTTCATGAGTCTGCGCCGCACGGGACCGGGCCTTCAACACCACTTACCCGGCGCTGATCCTAAAAATGCACAACCGGGGGCAGGAATTCAACCCCGCTATAGCGGATTGCGGGTACAGGGCACCGCTATCTCCCCGTCTAGCGCGGCCAAACTTGATTAAAATGGCGGAGAGAGAGGGATTCGAACCCTCGAACGGCTTAACACCGTTACTCGCTTTCCAGGCGAGCGCCTTCGACCAACTCAGCCATCTCTCCACGCCGGACGAAATATACTTGTGCAACGCGCTTATTATACAATGAATGGGCAGACCTTTCAACAGCAAGCGCTCTTTTGATTATCCAAAAAAGGGCCGGGTTTAACAAGGCCCCCGGGAAGGTAAATTA
>JBFYYZ010000019.1:0-4475 GCA_041309745.1 Bacillota bacterium
AGCGCGAAAAAAGGGTTTTAGTTAAGATTATTGGGGAATAGACCGCCAGACGCAATGATATGCAAATACACGCAGTAATGCCAAGTGATACAGTATGATAGGCTATGATGCGGAAAAGGTCTAAATGACTAGCATACTAATACAAATATTTTGAACCTGCCTGCCAGGAGGATGGTCTCGAGTGGACTTTGAATTGTCTATAACGATCAATCGATCACCCGCTGAAGTCTTTGCATTTTTAAGAGACAAAGAGAAGCATCCTCAAAAAGAAGGCTCTCCTGTCTTGGTGTTGGAGAAAACGACTCCTGGCACTCCTGGTGTGGGAACCTGCTATCGTGAAGTAGTACAAATGCTTCCGTTTTATAGAGGGGAGATACTGTCTGAAATCACGCACTTTAAGCCGAATGAATTACTTGAAGAAGATTTCAGCGGTGCAGGAATGTACGGTCACCTGGCTTATCAGTTCATACCGGAGAAGGATGGTACAATATTGGTTCAGCGTGAGAATCTTCATTATCATGGTTTGCTAAGGTTCTTTGAGCCGATAATAAGAGTAATGCTGGGTCGAAGGCTCCTTGAACGATTGGAGGCTATTAAGCTACACTTGGAATAGACCCTTGTTTTCCTGGTCGCATTAGCTATTTAACTTTGTCCAAGGGATAGTGTTATTCACAACATTTAAAAGTAGAGTGTAGAAATAATAGCTCTATATTATCAGCACTTTGTATTAAATGGCATACCAGGTATATATAATCGGGGAGGCTGTAATGGAAGCATTTTCAGAAGAGGTCTTAGTTACCGAGAACAGTTCAGGTATTTTTGAGGGCACAGTTTCCGGCAGGTGGTCGGTAAACGGCAACCCCAATGGAGGATACCTGATGGCCATTCTTGCTGGAGCCATGATGAAGCGCTCTGATAAAAAGTCAACTCCCATCGTAACGGCAAATTACATCTCGCGCTGTGTTCCCGGAAAAGTTGAAATTTATGTGGAAGAGTTCTCGCACTCAAAGCAGTTCAACCGCTACCATGCCAGGCTTATTCAGGAAGGCCGGGAAAAGGTTCGGGCCCTGGGTACATTTTCAGCTGAAAAAGCGGGTTGTGAAATTGAGCGTTACGAAACGGGCGCGCCGGAACTTGCGCCAGTGGAATCCTGCATAGCGATCCCGATGATGCCTCGCTTAACTTTATTAAAAAACCTCGATATGCGCCTGGATCCGACCAGCGCAGGCTGGATGATGGGTAAAACCGCTGAGAGGTCGGAGCAGAAGGGATGGGTAAAATTTAAGAATGACAGTAATTATGATCTTTTGTCCCTTTTCCTGATTGCTGATTCTATCCCGCCGGCAATTTTTGTGAGCCAGGGACCGATTTCCTGGGTGCCAACGATTGAATTATCCACGAATATCCGCAACATGCCAAGGACACAGTGGCTAAGGTTCAGCTTAAAGACGCGCTTTGTCACCTGCGGGTTGTTGGAAGCTGATGGTGAGATATGGGACGATGCAGGTAATCTGGTTTCAATTTCCAGGCAAATTGCCCAGGTCAGAAAGTCTTAAAGCAGGTTATAGGAAATATCAAGCCAGGGAATTGTAATCGGTGATCACTCTGTTTTCTGCTAAATAAGCAGTTACAGAGTATTTTCTTACTGTCTGATAGGAATATATACTTTGCTTAGGTAGAGTGATAATTGGCAAGCAGAGGCGGCACACGGAAGAACCGTCCCCCTGTGTTTTAACAACATACTAACCATAATGATTATCATTGGGATCGTAGTCATATAAGATAAATAAGGTATGAGACTGTAGACAATTTGGACAAATGAACCAACGCTGGCCAAAAAGGGAATACCAACAATTATTTTTGCTATAATATAAACAGCGCCGAAAACTGTCAAAATAAAAAAAGGTAACACAAAAAATGAAAGGACCCGTAGAATGATTTTTAGGTTATTATTTTTCAATTAATATAGCCTCACTTTTAAAAGGGCTATCAAATTCTCTGGTCATAAAATAGCACAGAAAGCCTAGTACTATCATAACTACTCCTGCAGAAGCCATCCAGTTGTTGACCCCGATTACTTCTGAAACAGGACCGGCAATAAACATGCCTACGGGCGCTGCAAAACTCATAATGCTGGTAATAAATGAAATTACCTTACCTAAGTTTTCGACGGGAACTGTTCGTTGAATATAGGACATAAAGGGCACATTGAAGCCTATGCCGGTGGTTCCCATTACGAACACCACCAGACAAAAGGCCCAAAAGAGATGCGCCGGTAAAATCCCGCCGATTAAGGCACATAAACCTAATAGGCCGGTTGAAATTGAGATCATTAAAAACTGCTTTCTTAGCCCGCCGGTGATCCCGATTACCATTGCTGCGATAAGCATCCCGCTGGAGAAAAGTGTTTGCACTATACCGTTATGCCAGGCAGTGCCATTAAAATGCACTCTGACCATCAGCGGCAGCAGGGTGCCTATCGGCACAAAGATGATGGTAGTGATGAGCATCGGAATGGAAAGCCTTAGCAGCGCTTTGTTTGATCTAAATGCTTTAATGCCGTGGCCTATCTCTTCCAAGAAGCCTGGTTTGTCAGTCAGAACTGCAGACTTATACAAAGGGATTTTTACCAGAGATAAAGTCAATACTGCCAGAACAGCCCCGACAACATCAACCAACAATGCATACTCTAGGGTTGTAACACTCATTAACAATGCCCCCAGAAGGGGGCCAGCCATAGTGGTTGCGGAGCTGATCATTTGCCCAAAACCACCTGCTTTGGTTAGTTCCGATGGTGGAACTAACTGGGGTATGACAGCCTGTAAGGAGGGTTTGTGGAATGTTTCGCCTAGCGCCCGGATAAATAGGACTAAATAAACGAAGATGATTGATTTAATGCCAATAAAAAAGAAGACACTTAAAAAAAGGCTTGATAATGCCACTACACTATCAGCTAGCATGATTATTGTTTTGCGGTTAAACCTGTCGATCCAAACCCCCGCAAATATACCAATTATTGCTTGTGGAAGCAACCCTACTACGCTTGCTGTCGTTAAAGCAAGGGCTGAACCTGTTTCAAGGGTAATCCACCAGATGATTGAGAACTGCACCGCACTGGAACTTAATAAAGAAAAGGCCTGACCGGTATATATGGTAAAAAAGGGTTTTTTCCAGCTGTCAACTGTTCTCATCTGATTAAGTCTCAAGGCATTCAACTATTATTTTTGCACAATCACGGGCTCCGCCTTCTGTGCTTATCCTCTGACCTAGGGCTCTGGAGTTTGACACTACCTTATCGGTTAAAGCGAACTTAAAAGCGGCAGCTAGTTTTTCTGTCGACAAACTCTTTTTAGGGATCGGTTTTGCGCCAACCCCTAACTCATATGACCGCTGCGCCCAGGCAAACTGGTCGTTGGAGAAGGGGATGATGATGCTTGGCACCCCTGCCTTAAAAGCGGCTGCCGTAGTCCCTGCGCCCCCATGATGACATACAGCTGAAACTTTATCAAAAAGCCACGAGTGAGGGATGCTGTCGACAGCGATTATATTTTCCGGCAGGTTGGCCGGTTTTCCCATACCACTTAAAATAGCCCGCTTGCCGCTTTTGATAATAGCTTCTACGGCAAGCCCTGCCAAATCCTCATCTGCTTTGAAATAAGACATCGTTCCAAAACCAACATAAAACGGTTTTTCGCCCGCAGCCAGAAATGCCGCAAGCTCAGCTGATGGGGTGTAATCGCCAGGCTCTTCTACAAACCAGTAACCCTTCTGGTGAATGTTTTCATTCCAATCAGCAGGTCTTTTAAAGACAAAGTTACTGCACGATACAATGGCTGGGTGCTTCTTATCGCGATGGCGTTCATAGGGCCGCCCAAAATTATCAGGCACTGTTCCAAACCGTTTTTTCCAGAAGCCTTTCACAGATCGACCCGAAGCCATCCAGAACATACCCTGAAGCAGGGCATGGCTGACATACCGGGTAAGCGCATTTGACCTTGTTTTACCGTACATCACTACAGAAAGATATTCCTTAGTTTTGTGCATCGGGAAAGGGGAGGCTAAAACTGAAGGAATACCGAATTCTTGCGCTGCAAAATAGCCAATGGTACAGCCGGGATGATAGATGATCAAGTCGCTGCCCTCACAGGCAGAGTAGTAATCATTAACTGTATAGACGCCATACTCTTTCATTTTGTTAAAGGTTAAAAGCATCTTTAAAGGGTTATCAGATGTGGTGGCGCTTTCTATTAACTTAGGATCGATATCTAAAGTGCTAAAATCAACCTTTAGGGGGTAAACATCTATCTCATAGCTTTTTATTAAGTCTTCAACACTTTTACCCCCGGTAATGCGAACATATTGGCCTAACTTTTTGAACTGTTGCGCCAGGGCAATATATGGCTGAAAATAGCCGCGTGAACCTGCACTAAGAATTGTTATCAACTAAATACCTCCTTGAATAATTGGACATCATG
>JBFYYZ010000020.1:0-3143 GCA_041309745.1 Bacillota bacterium
CACTTTCTCGACGGGCAACGCAGGGAAGGTCCGCAACGCCCGCAGCTTAAGATCAGTGAAGGGGGGCAGTAAATAATGGATCGTTATGAAACAGTGATCGGACTTGAAATACATGTTGAACTGCAAACCGCCTCGAAGCTGTTTTGCGGCTGCAGCGCCAAGTTTGGCAGCGAGCCTAACTCAAACTGTTGCCCCGTTTGTCTTGGATTGCCTGGCAGTCTGCCCGTTTTTAACCGCCGGGCTATCGAACTGGCTGTTACCGCCGCCCTTGCTCTGAATAGCGAGATTCAGGAAAAAAGCCGTTTTGACCGGAAGAACTACTTTTATCCTGACTTACCAAAGGCTTACCAGGTATCACAGTATGATCAGCCGCTGGCTAAAGGTGGTTTTTTGGATTTTCGAATGGAAGACAAAAACAGGCATGTTAATCTTGAACGGGTTCACCTTGAAGAGGAAGCAGGCAAGCTGTTGCATGCCGGTGAATCGATTCTTGATGCAGAATATTCCCTGGTTGACTATAACCGGGCGGGCATTCCCCTGCTTGAAATTGTTACCAAACCAGATTTGCGTTCCGGAAGCGAGGCTCGACTTTTCCTTGAAAACCTGCGCTTACTGCTGCTCTATGCAGGTGTTTCGGACTGCAAGATGGAAGAAGGATCGCTGCGCTGCGATGCTAACATATCGCTAAGGCCTACCGGCTCTCAGGAACTCGGTACCAAGGCTGAAGTAAAGAATATGAACTCTTTTAAAGCAGTGGAAGCGGCGCTTAATTTTGAAGCTGGACGGCAGGAAAAAATATTAAACTCCGGCGGTAAGGTAGTTCAGGAAACCTGCCACTGGAATGAAGAAACAAAGGAAACCATACCGCTCAGGAGCAAAGAGGGTTCTTCAGATTACCGTTATTTCCCGGAGCCCGATCTTTTGCCGCTAGTCCTGGAGAAATCATTAATTAACAAACTCGCTGCATTGCTGCCGGAGCGTCCGCTGCAGCGTTTCCAGCGGTTCCAGGATGATTACGATCTGGCAGAGAGTGAAGCACAGCTCTTTGTTGAGAACCGGGAGCTGGGAGATTTTTTTGAAAGCGCCGCTAAAGCATACAGCAACTACCGCAACCTGGCTAATTGGGTTCAGGGCGATTTTCTTTTTCAGTTGCGTGAAAGTGGCTGCGCGCTTGAAAAGATGCTTCCGGATCACCTTGTTGAAATGCTGGAACTGCTGGAAAGCGGAGAGATCAATCGCCCAGTGGCGAAAGAACTGCTGGCTGAGTCGATCAAAACCGGCGTTAACCCTCGTGATCTGGTCGCTAAAAGGAACCTGGGGCGGATAGCAGGCCGGGATCAACTCTTGCCTCTGGTTAATCAGGTTATTGCCGATAATCCCGAAGCGGTGGAGAATTTTAAGCGAGGCAAAGATAAAGCAATTGCCTTTTTAGTCGGTAAAGTGATGGCCTTAAGTGGTGGCAGGGCTGATCCGGGTGAGCTTAACCGATTATTCAGAGAAATACTTAAGTAAATGAATGGATGTGAAGTAAATGGAGCCAGTTAACAGTCTGGTAATTGTCGGCGCCCAGTGGGGCGATGAAGGAAAGGGTAAAGTGATCGATTACCTCTCTTCAAGTGCTGACATTGTCGCCCGTTTTCAGGGTGGCGATAATGCGGGGCATACTGTTGTCTACGGGGCGAACATTTTTAAGTTGCACCATGTCCCTTCCGGAATTCTTAACCCGGGGACCCTTTGCCTCCTTGGCAACGGAATGGTGATCAACCCTTTGGTGCTGGTCAGGGAACTTGATGAGCTGGAAAAGAGAGGGATTAATACATCAAATTTAAGAATCAGTGCCAAAGCACACCTGATTCTAACCTACCACCAGGTGCTGGATGAAGCAAATGAGGTAATGCTTGCCGCTAAAAAGATCGGCACAACCGGTCGCGGGATAGGCCCGGCTTATGCCGATAAAATGCTGAGAAGGGGTATCAGGGCCAGCGCTTTAGCTGATCCTGACCTTTTTAGCGAACGCCTGGCAGAGGTGCTGCCGTTACAAAACAGGATCCTGAGAGAGATATTCGGGCATCCGGGTTTTGATCTGAAAGAGCTGACTCTTCTCTATCGGCCTGCTCTCGAGAGGTTAGGGCCGCTGGTTACGGATACAGCCAGGCTGCTTGCTGAAAAGATGGCTGAAGGAAAAAAAGTTTTGTTTGAAGGAGCGCAGGGTGCCCTGCTGGATATTGACCACGGTACTTACCCCTATGTAACCTCTTCATCAACGGTGGCTGCGGCGGCTGCAAGTGGGACCGGTTTGGGACCGGCCTGTGTTAACAGAGTGCTGGGCGTGCTCAAAGCCTATACCACGAGAGTCGGAGAAGGCCCCTTCCCTACCGAAGATTTATCTGAGGCAGGAGATCAGTTAAGAGAACGGGGCAGTGAGTTTGGAACAACTACCGGCAGGCCGCGTCGCTGTGGGTGGTTTGATGCGGTGATCGCCCGCTATGCGTCAAGAATTAATGGTTTAACCGGGTTGGCTGTTACTAAGCTTGATGTTTTAAGTGGCATGGAAGTGATTAACCTGGCGGTAGGCTATAGATGCCGCGGTAAAGAGATCGATTTTTTCCCGGAAGGGATTCAGGACTTAAGCCAGTGCGAACCACTGTATAAGTCTTTTCCTGGCTGGGACGAAGATCTGTCAAGGGTTCGGACTTATGAAGAACTGCCGGAGGCGGCAAAACATTTTCTGAAAGCGCTTGAAGATGCAGTCGGTGTCAGGATCGATTTGGTTTCAGTTGGTCCTGATCGCTCTCAGACCATCATCTGTGAAGGTTCGCAGATTGAAATTTGGAGCAGCGGCAGGCAGGAATAACGACCAAGATAATAGAATTACTTAGCTTATATTTTCTTGGGGAGGGATGATCCTTGCATAGCCTGAAAGTGGCGGTCAAGATAATAATCGGTTTTCTTTTTTCTATTACTATCCTAATCGGTTTTTTAACGACTTCGCTCTTTGGCGTTAAAGCCTCCGATACGGTGCAGTTGATTGTGACAGAGGCGACCGGCTTGAGGCGGGATATGGTGGTTTTTCATGCCGACCTGCAACCTTTGGTTATTCATAATGTTTTTTGGGTTTGCCTTGCGTCAATCGGTTTTATGCT
>JBFYYZ010000021.1:0-7711 GCA_041309745.1 Bacillota bacterium
TGATCAAGGATTTAACCTTGCTGGAGCGTCCGGCGATTGAAGGGGTTGTTCATCCTCCGGGAAGTTACGCTTTTCCCAGCGGTCATACACTGACTGCAGTTACAGTCTGGTCTTACCTGGCTGCGCGCCTGAAGAAGAGAGGATACTGGATCTGGGCAGCTGTAGCTGTGGTATTGATCGGTTTTTCACGCATGGTTCTCGGTTATCACTTTTTAGGAGATATCCTCGGCGGTCTTGCTTTTGGCATACCCTTTTTACTGGTTTTCCTCTGGCTGAGCGCACTGCTTTATGAAAAAGGGTTGCTTGAAAAATTTTCAACTCCGTTTTTGCTGGCAGCATCAATTATTATTCCCGTCGTGCTGTTGTTTGTAATGCCAGGAGCTGACCCGCCTAAAATACTGGGGTACCTGGCGGGTGCTTCTTTCGGTTATGTCCTGGAGAAAGAAAAAATCAAGACCATGGTCAAAGCGCCGCTGGTAGCGCAAATTATTAAGGTGATTATTGGGTTGGCGGTGCTATTCGGCATTATCGTTGGCCTTGGCGGGTTATTGCCCTCGGCAGTCAAAGCGCTCGGGTTTATCCGCTATGCTCTGGGCGGCATTTGGGTTACCCTGTTAGCCCCGCTTCTTTTTTCGGTCGTCGGCCTGGCTGTCAGGGAGAAGAACTAAACTAAAGGTAGTAATGAAGAAAAATTATGATCGTATTTTTTAGAGCTTTGCGCTATAATAGGTAGCGGTGAGCCGAAATTGGTTAGATTTTTGCAGGCTGCACCCGGGGGTGAAACATTTGATTGGCGGAAAAATCGGTCTGTGGGAGATCCTCTTAATATTGGCGGTTGCTCTGATTGTTTTTGGGCCGGCAAAACTGCCGGAACTCGGGCGGTCGATCGGCAATGGGTTAAGAGAATTTCGCAAAGCAACCAGCGAGTTGAAAGACACAATCTCGCTTGAAGACAGCGACAGCGACAAAAAAAGCTAGAGGAAAAAGCCGGCATCATTGTCAATAAATGACTAAACGTTGGTGTTGACCGTTAACCAAAAAACAATACTATGTTAAAATGAACTTGAAGGACAAAGAAAACTACTGATTCACGATTGAGGAGGACTATCGATGTTTGGTAAAATCGGACCATGGGAGATTGTCGTGATTCTTGCGGTTATCCTCTTGATTTTTGGCTCATCCAAACTGCCTGAGCTGGCGAAAGCGATCGGTAAAAGTGTGGTTGAACTGAAAGAAGGGCTGAAGGGCGCTTCTGGTTCTGATGAGTCGGCCGGCCAAAATTCCGAGCCTAAAAAGTAATAAGTTCAACTGCCATAGAGCTTAACAGAGCTGAGAAGCTTTGATGGCGGTGCTTGGAATGCCGGGAGGTTTACAGAAAAAGGTGAGTAAAAACAAAGACGGCACGATGCCCGTTCTTGAACATCTTGCAGAATTGCGCGTGCGCCTGTTTATTTCAGCAGGCGCTTTGCTTGTTGCTGCTATTGTCTGTTTTTCTAACATATCAGTAATCCGCGGTATTCTGACCGGGCCCCTTGATGGCCTGCAATTGATCTTTCTATCACCACCTGAAGCTTTTATGTCCAACCTGAGACTGGCCTTAATCAGCGGCCTGGTCCTTGCTTCGCCGGTAATCATTTATGAAGCACTGGCTTTTATTTTTCCCGGTCTGACCAGACCGGAGAGGATCTTTTTTCTTCTTGTTCTGGCCGGGATGGTAATTCTATTTGGTAGCGGAGTATTATTTGCCTACTATTTTGTTTTCCCGATGACCTTAAATTTTTTCCTGCAGTTCGCGGCGAATCAACTGGAGCCCCGTTTTACAGTCAGCGAGTACATTTCTTTTGTTTTTTCTTTTCATTTAGGGTTTGGCCTGGCGTTTCAGCTGCCGCTCTTAACCTGGGCGCTTGGTAAGCTGGGGCTTTTAACCTCAGGTTTTTTAAAAAGAAACCGCAAAATAGCCTTGTTGGTGATGCTTGTTCTATCGGCAATTATTACGCCTCCTGATGTAGTATCCCAGGTGGCGATGACTTTACCGCTTCTTCTACTCTATGAAATTGGAATCGTCATGGTGCTGATCAGCGAAAGAAAGCGCCTTAAAATGGTGGCGCGATAAAAAGTAACGTGGGAGGAATCGCTTGAAAGAAGGCGGATTAGAAAACAATGCCGAAAGGGGCGCTATAATATTAGCCGGGGGAGACAGTAAACGTCTTGGTCAACCCAAAGCCCTTCTCGATTTTAATGGCCAGAGCCTGATCGAGAAGATGGTTGAAATTCTTCAAAGCTCATTCAACCGGGTTACCCTGGTGACTGACCGTCCTGAACTATATAGGGACCTGCCGGTTAAGATAGTCGGCGATCTGATCACCGATCGGGTGAAAAGCCCGCTGCGCGGTATACATGCCGGTCTCAGCGCTTCGTCTTTACCATATCAGTTTGTTGTGGCCTGTGATATGCCTTACCTGAACCCCGATCTTATTGGCTACATGGAGACATTTGCCTCAGGGCACGATGCTGTTGTGCCGCGGATCGGCAGTTATTACCAACCGTTGCATGCCATATACAGTCGCAGCTGTATCGGAGTTATCGAAAAGCAGATAAAATTAGAAAACTATAAAATTATTGATTTTTATGCAAAGATAAAAGTACACTTCATCGATGAAACAGAGATCGGGAGATTTGATCCTGAGCAGCGCTCATTTATCAACATCAACACCTGGAGTGACTATCATCAAGCACTGCAGCAGTTTAGCGGGACATCATCAAGCTCAATCAACAAGGGAGGTAGTAAAGTTGATAAAAATGCCTGATTATATCGGTCCGATGGCGTTTGGCGTGAAAATGGGCGTTATTTTGCCCGGGATGGATATTGTGGAAAAAGTATTTGAATCGCTGGTTAAGTGCAGCAAAGACGGCTTACTGGCCGGCGGCGACGTTGTCTGTGTAACGGAATCTGTGGTGGCTCGGGCCCAGAATAACTATGTTACCCTTGATCGTATTGCCCAGGAAATAAGAGAGAAGTTGAAACTGAAGGAAGACAGTAAAATTGCGGTAATCTTTCCGATTGCCAGTCGCAACCGTTTTTCAATGATCATGAAAGGGATTGCCCGGGCGGTGCCGAAAGGTGAGGTGGTAGTGCAGCTCTCATTCCCGACTGATGAAGTCGGCAATGTTGTCATAGCACCCCATTTTGCCGCCAATCTTGGCAAAGATCCGATTACCGCAGATGATCTGAAAGGCCACAGCTTTAAGCATCCCCTCACCGGTGTTGACTACATCAACCTTTACCGGGAGGTTATTGCCTCAGAAGGGGCAGTGCCGACCATTATGCTCTCCAATAATCCTCTGCAGGCTATTGAATACGGGCCTGATGGCATTATTGTTGCCGATATCCACCGTCGGAATAAGACTTTAGAGCAGGTTACAGGATGGTTCGATAACTGCATTACTTTGGACCAGATCTGCAATGAGGGTGAGGCTCGCTCGGAGTGGGGTCTGCTGGGCAGCAATATGTCAGCTGGCGAACGTCTTAAACTTGCACCCCGCGACGGGCAAAAAGTAGTCGAACAACTGCAGGCACAAGTAAAAAATATGCTTGGAATCGACCTTGAAGTTATGATCTATGGTGATGGAGCATACCTTGATCCATCGAGTGGCATTTATGAACTGGCCGATCCCCGCGCTGCTTTTGCGGCAACAGGTGGTCTTGATTGTTTCCGGGAAGGCCTTAAATATAAGTTTCTTGCCGATCAATGCTTTCATGATGAGCAAAAAAACGCTGCCGAAATAGAAGAAATTATGGCGGAGCGAATCAGGCGGGATCTACCACAGGATGCACTATCTAAGGAAGGAACTACACCGCGCAAGATGGAAGATGTTTTAGCCAGTTTAGCTGACCTGGTCAGCGGTTCGGCTGATGCCGGAACTCCGGTTGTCATCGTGAAAGGCTTTCTCCGGTAGTGGTGCTTACGGTTTCACTTGCTCTTGCTTCTACCCTTCTTCCCGGAGTGCTTTGATAAGTAAATGCTGGTCAGTCCGGCAGCCAGAAATAGGGCCCAAAAGGCAGGGAAGTAATCGCCCCACAATTTATAGAGCGTCTGCCGGTGAGCAAGCGGCAGCGAAACGACCACCGTATCTTCCACCTGTTTGCCGGTTCGGAACAGTTCTCTTCCCAGGTAGTCGAAGGAGATAGTAATGCCGCTGTTTGCAACCTGGGTTACCCCGATGCCCATTTCTGCCGCCCGGATTGCTCCGACCTGGGCATGCTGCTCCAACCCGATGCTACTCCCAAACCAGTTATCGTTGGTTAAAACAAACAGGTGCTCCGCCCCGTCCCTGGCAAAAAAACGAGTGTGATCGCCAAAATAGGACTCGAAGCAGATCACCCCGGCCAGCCGGACTGAATCAACCTCGAATATGGTTAATTCACTTCCGGGGCTGTAACTGCCCAGCAGCATATTTAGCTGTAAAATACGGTTTAAGTACTGTTCCGCGGGGAAAAACTCGACAAAGGGCACCAACCGCTGTTTGTGATAGAGCGGCAGCTCATCCTCTCCCGGCTGATAGAGAAGGATGGTGTTAAATAACTGATCTGGATAGCGGGTTCGTGCACCATAGAGCAGCGGTAGTTCAAAGGCGCTCTCTGGTGCAGTCAGCAGATGAAAATGTTTAATTTGCTGCCTGAAATCGAGGTCTACAACTGTTTCCGGCCACACGACCAGATCGACTTCAGGGTTTATGGCCAGAGCCTGTCGGGTCTGAGTTAGGTAGCGCCTGCCGATTAGCTCTTTTTCACCGGCCATTACCTCTTCCGGCGTGCTATTGCCCTGAATCAGGACAGTATCAAGATTCCGATCAAGCTGTTTTACACCAAAGAGGCCCGGTAATAAAAGGCCGGCGCTCATCAGTAGCAGTAAAAAGGCCAGGTTTGCTAAAGCAAGGTCTTTTTTTAGCTCTTTCCGCCAGTACATAGTCAGGGCGGTCTGAAAATAAACCAGGATAAAGGGCAGCCCCCAGTAGCCGTAAAGCGCGGGGATGCCAAGCAGCGCCGGGTAATTCCACTGGCTGTAACCGAGATAGCCAACATTGTATGCCATAAAGCCAAGCGAGCGCAAATATTCTACCATCAACCACAAGGCTGGTATTGCCGGCACAGTGGACCATATTTTTCCCTGACGGTTTACAAAACTGGCAGCTAAAGCAAAAAGGCCGTAAAAGAGGCTTAAGTAAATAATCAGGGCAATCATTGCTGTTAGCCCCAGGGCGAAGCCTAAATACGGGAAGAGAACTCTACCGAGGTAGAGATTGAGGTAAAGATTAAAGGGCAGGGCAAAAAGAAAACCGGCAGCGAATGCCTTTGCCGGCGGTAACACACAAGCACAAAAGATTAGCGGAATCAGGGCTACCCAGGCCACAAAACCAAGATCGAAAGGCGGGTAGGCCAGGATCAGAACCAGGCCTGACAATAGAGCGGCACAGTAATAAAGTTTTTCGTCTATCTGATTATGCATCAGAAACTCCCCGGATAGATGATGTCGATCTTCTGCCCTGGTAATCAGTAGATTTTATTGCAAGAACTCACTTAATAAAATCTACCGGCAGACTAAACAGTCTTGACCAGCATAGCCGGCAATGTTATAAATAATTAAACCATTTAACAGTTTACTTGTAGAAATACCTGAATAGGAGCGGTAACCAATCAGCGAAAACAGTTTGATTGAATATATCAAAGAGCTGGATCACATCTTCAGCCGCTTAATTTACAGGGTCAGGGTCCTTCATAACCGTTACACGGTGGATGAGATTACTGACACCCAGTTTATTGTATTGCGCGCGCTTCGTAAAGGGCCCTGTAATACTTCTTTCCTCGCCCATATGCTGGGGGTTACTTTAAGCGCGGTTACGGCTCTGATCAACCGCCTGCACCGGATGGGGCTGGTCACCCGGCAGCGGCACGAAAAAGATCGCCGCCAGGTTTTAATTACCATTACGCCCAAAGGGATTAAGCTCCTGGGCGAGGTGGAAGAAAAAAGAAACCTGTTACTGGCCCTCTATCTGGCTAAAGTATCAGAAGAAGAGCGAACACAGTTGCTCCAGCTGTTGCAAAAAGCCGTAATCCTTTTTGAGCAGGAAGAGATCCCGGATGAAGATAGCCTTAGCCTGTAAAAAAGATGCAAGGCACTGATCAGATGATCTGTTCCCTGCATCTTTTTTTGTTAGTATTATCGTTTACTGTTTTTTCTCTTCCGCAGCAGCTTTCTTTTTGCGGGTCGCCCTTCTGGTTATGATCCAGATCAGGTAACCGAGAATCCCAAGCAGGATGATTACTGGAAGCAACGCTACCAGTGCAACGGCAACCGATGATATAGCCCTGAAGACAAAATTAACACCACCAATGAAAGACTGAAGCAGTCTTTCACCGAATTTGTCGAAGGCGCCCGGTGAGATGGTTTGGGTCGGATCTATTTCTTCTTTGATACTAACTTCTATCGTGGAATAATTGACCTGGTCACTTAAAAATCTGAACTGAGCAGTCATTGATTCAATTTCGCCCCGTCCCCGGGAAAGCTCTCTTTCAACTTCCAACACTTCCTCAACATTGTTGGCCATCTCCAGGATTTCAACCAGTCTGGCTTCCTGGGCCTTCTGGTTGTTTAGCCGTGATTCGAGGTCCACGTACTGCATGGTAACATCTTCTTGGCCGGTTTGAATGTTCGCTGCCTTACCCAAAGATTCAAGCTGGGCCATTATCGAATCAAAACGCTCCTGCGGCACACGGATAGTCAGGTTAGCTCCGTAAACCCCTTCCCTGATTTCGTAAAGATAAGAATAGCTGATTATGCCATCGGCCGCAGTAACAAAATCCTGAATGTTTTTAATAGTTTCCCTGGTATTTTGAACTGTTAAATCAATTGATCCATTGCGGACAACATAACGCAGCGCGTTGTCCCCTACAACCCCATCAATCCTCTTAACCTCGGTATAACTGTCCTCAACTGATCTCTCAGCCATTTCGGCAGGGGGAGCGGGTGCGTAGCTTTCTTCTGCATAATCAGAAGAAACTCCACCTGAATCCATCACTGCGGCAGACCCGCACGAGCTGAGCAGCAATCCGGAGAGGCAGATGATCACAAGCAGTGTTATTCCTAATCCCGTTTTTCTTGTTGACATTTTTAACCCTCCTTTTGATCTACTGACAAGCCAATCACATCCCTGGTTCCTAATCGGCGAAAAATTTGCTTTTGTGCATGTCAGAGCTTAAATTCGAAGGTTTCCATCAGACTACCCGGTGGCCGAGACCGATAGCAATATCGTTGCGGTGCAGCAGCCCGATACCAAAAAAGATAGCCACCGCGATATGAGTGCCACCCCGGGCAATGCCAACTTTACCACCCACATTCAAACCAAGTGCTTTTGGCATGATCTGCACCAGGGCCTCACGGGTAGCCCCGGCTACTGCGCCGTCCGAATGGCTCGATTCATCAATTAGTTTTTCCCGTTTGGAGGCAACTACGGCTCTTTCCACCACTTTCTGCAGAGAACTTAAAAATTCTCCCCCGTAGTCAACAGCAAGGGATTGGATACCCTGCTCCAGATGAACCTTTTTAAGCTCAATCTCTGCTTCGCGCGTAGGGGTCATGGCAATGCTGATCGCTGCCTGGGCTACATCTCTACTTTCCATTTTAGGTCAACTCCCGTTAAACGGTATTGAACT
>JBFYYZ010000022.1:0-7025 GCA_041309745.1 Bacillota bacterium
AACTGCGTTAAACTTAATCCCTGCCGGCGTAAACTTTCGCCCGGTCAGCTTCATTTTCCGCTTGCCTTCTGTCCAAATCCGCTTCCCGTTTGTTATTCTGATCATCAAGATCACGGCGCGCGTCTTCAGCAGAATTATCATGTTCCTTTTTTTGCCTATCCAGTTCGTCATGTAGTTTTTTATTCTCATCCCGCAAATCATCACTTGCTCTCGTTGCGGCTTTATCACTTTCTGACTGCCAATTGCCTAAATCACTCTTCAGGTTGCTCTTATCCTTCTCTAAATGGTTAACCCGCCGTTGCATCTCTTTTTCGTTGCGCCGCTGAGCCCTATTACTAACATATTTATGGATACTGCGGTAAAAACCGAAAAAGATCATCATCAGGGCGCCCGCTACGGCGGAACCGATGATCAGCATAAACAAAGATAGGCTGATTTGGCCAAAATAATAGTTTAAAGTAACAACCTGGTTGTTGATAAAAGCTACTCCGGCAACAAGAAAACCAACCAATAACGCCAACAAAAGAAAAATCGTACCCATAACCACCACTCCTCTAATTATAATTTTAAGATACTGCACAAACCAATTTGTTATTATTTACCTTGATCTAATCATCCTGGCAACAAACAATACCAATATTGCACCCAGAACAGCTACAACCAGTGTTGTTAAGTTAAAACCACTGATTGGGTCACTAATATTGAAGATGGCACCGGCCAGCCAGCCACCGATAATCGCTCCGACCACTCCGATCACAATATTACCGAGCAACCCAAATCCTCTTCCTTTTACTAAAATACCAGCCAGCCATCCGACTACAGCGCCGACGATTAGCCAAGTGATAAAACCCATTCAACACACCTCCTCATTTAATAAAATCCTAGCGATCGGTAAGACCAAAAGCAACTTTCACATTAGCTTTATAATCAGTAATTTTTCCGTCTCTAACTGTACCGGTGCAATTTCTGATCTCCACTCCCGTGATATTTGTTACAGTTTTTGACGCTTCAGCAACTGCATTTTGGGCAGCATCTTCCCAACCTACTTTTGACCGTCCGACCAGTTCAATAATCTTTGCCACATTTGCCATTCTCTCTTCAGTCATGATGATCTCCCTAATGAACCAGATTTTTTTGCAATTAAACCCACGCCTCTTGCGGCGCTCCCCACAGCAAGAGGCGCAACTCTTCCGCCCTCTGCCGGTTAACCGTTATATCGTGATTTTAGACAATGTTGAGGAATCTGAGAATAAAGAAAACAACCACGATCAGACCTATAACATATATAATTGAGCGCATACTATTCTCCTCCTCTGCCAAATTATTTAATATAATTAAGCTGCAATTCATTATTATACGAGCAGACCTCAGTAATAATGCCCACTTCTTATTTCAATATTAACTAATATGGTTCGCAGAAATCTATAAGCACAGTTCCCATTTTTGGTAGACACCTTATTGCTATTTATGGGTTAATTAAAAAAAGGGTCAGCCCCAGTCTGGGGGCTGAACAATAAATACAGCAGCGAGGTGTTTCTTTCTCTCTTATCTTTTTACTACTGGATCATTCATCCGCCTTAATAGCGGTAAATAGCAGCAATTCCGGTTTCTACCGGCATACTTTCAGCAGGAAGAACTACAACTTTCCCGCCATTCTTCAGGGATAGAGAACTCAGATCGTCAAGTAAGTCATCTGTATCCGAGTAGTTTGGCTCTTTAAGTTCAATATTACCTGTTATGTCATCCACCCGGCCAGGTATCTCGCGGTCGGATTCGATCAATAGGGTTGCAACCCGGCCTGCTAGAATTGCCTTGGCGATATCTGCTAAATCGTCGTGACCGAGATCTTTAGATTTTGATTGGATAAAATCCTCAGCCAGAGTAGCCAACCTAGCCTGGTAATGAGGCTCCATCACCTGCCAAGCCCTCAGTCGTAGTTCATCGATCGGCAAGTCATCCGGATGGATATCAATACCTTCTTCCAGCAAAAAAGGATTGTGGCTGACTCGGTGAAATAGATTTTTATGTTCCGGCAATGAAGCCAGCAGCAGTGGTAAGCCTGATGGCTTCGAGTAATGTTCCAGGATACTGCGGTCAATAACGCGGAAGAAGCGCTCGGCATCACCGTCCACTTCGGACTCTTTACCACCATGGCCATGAGATCCGCCAACGCTGCCAAATGGGGCAGCTTTATGGTGCGGCTCGGTCAGCTCTTTTCCCAGCACCCCGGTAACCGTCCATGGAACTCCTTCAGCCAGTTCAACCTCATCCAGAACATCACGATTACCTTCAAAAAGCCTGATCTTATGTCGGTTTAGGCCCAGGACATGGTAGCGATCAGTCGTTTGAAGGATCCGCATCAGTGGTTTGATATGGAAACGCTCAGCCACAATAGCCAGTTCAGCAACCGTCCTTTGAAGCCTGTAGACATGGAAGGAATCCTTTGAACCGAGCACTGCCAGACCGTTAAGGGTGTGGTTCCAAAAGTCACGGTTGTCAGCCAGGTTTAAAAATGGGGCGAGCAGCAGCAGAGTCTCTTGCCTTGTAAAATTCTGTAGCAGCTTCGCTTCCAACACTTTCGCCAAATTCCGGTAGTTAATCAGGTCGCTTTGGTTATCCGGGTAGTGGCGGTGAGTCGGCTGATATAGCGAGAGGCAGGGGGGGTCACATTTTTCAAAAAGCCCTGCAGCATAATCTTTCTCCAGTATATTCAAGAACATCGCCTCCATTCGCGCCAAGCTTTTTTTTTCTCAAGGCAGCTAGTTTGATTTGGCTGTATTAAAGTATCTCCATTTTTATAAATACTTATTTTTTTACTTCGGCTTTGACAGATGCCAAATCTTCTTTAGCCTCATGCAGGCCCTCTTTTAATTCGCCTGTGGGATTGGCTGTTTTATCAACAATGGCAATCTTTTTGTCTTTCAGGTCTTCCACTTTTTCTTTTACTTCCTGCACTGTTTCCTTTACTTTTTCCGTTGTGGCAGCGGCTGTATCCTTAATTTTCCCGGCAATTTCCTGTCGAGTATCCTTGCCGGCCTTTGGTGCATAAAGAATGCCTGCAATTCCACCAATAACAGAGCCAATCGCCAAACCGGACAGTACTTTACGCGCGCTTTCTTTTCTCTGCTGCTTTTCCCGTTCATACCTGATATTTTCTAAATAGCTCTTGATTGACATACAAAACACTCCTTTGTTTTTTTTCAATCTGACTCGCTGACAATCGCTTCTGATTAGGTTAGAAACAGCCCCAGTCAAGGGGCTGAACAGTTAGTAACGCAGCAAGGTGTTTCAGGATTTTTTACATCTATATATATATAATTTTTCAAATCTTATTTAGATGATATCCCGTAAAATACGCAGATGTCTATTGGCACTGTTCTCATCATTAGCGATAGCTTCTACTTATTATTTAAAGCAAAAAGCCCCATTGATTATGGGGCTTCCGGTGGATAAATCAGTTTAATTTGTAACCGGACGATTAGCTTTCTGTCAAACCGATCGACTTGGCAAAATTAACAAATTCAATTTCCTTATGCAGCTCAAGCTTTTCCGACAGGTTAATCCGGTGACGATCAACCGTTTTGGGGCTTATATTTAAGTATTCTGCGATTATTTTGCGGCTGAGGCCTTTGACGATCAGTTTAAAAACCTCTTTTTCCCTGGGAGTGAGCGTGTTGAATAAAATCAACGCCTGACTAGTGGGAGTAGACTGCATATAACCATTAACAACCGGCTTCAACACAGTTGGGCTTAAATACGGTTTATCCATTTTCGCCGCTTCCATGGCAATTAACAATTCATCATAAACAGCGTCTTTATGAACGTAACCCAGGGCACCCGACTTGATCGATTGTTCTACATAAATATTTTCTGTGTGCCGGGAGAGCATGATCACCTTCACTTGCGGCAAAGCTACCTTAATCCTTCTGGTGGCTTCCAGCCCTCCATAGCCTCCCGGCAGCGCTATATCCATAAAAATCAAATCCGGCAACAGTTTCAGTGTAAGGTCAACTGCGGTAGAACCATCACCGGCCTCCCCGATAATTTCGACCGAAGCATGAGTTTCCAGCAGGTCCCGCAGGCCCTGACGGAAAAGAGGGTGATCGTCAACGATAAGTATGCGCAATGGTTTCATCTCATTTTTCCCCACTTAGTGGAATTGTAATTAATAAAGCTGTTCCATTCCCGGGAGACGAATTAATCTTTATCTTGCCATCAATCAGAGCCACCCTTTCCATAATGCCTTTAAGTCCCAAATGGCCTGAAGCTGTACCCCCGGCAACCGGATCAAAACCAACACCGTCATCCGTTATTCCAACGATAACTTGCGATGGCTTGAAAACCAGTTTTAATTCAACTTTACCTGCCAGAGAATGACGAGCTACATTGGTCAGGGCTTCCTGGACACAACGGAACAGGGCTGTTTCTACTTCCAAGGGAAGGTTCTTGTACCTGCCGGTTGTTTTCCGCTCAACCCGGACACCCGTATTGCGAGTAAACCCTTTAGCCAAATCATCAATTACCATGACCAGGCCAAGATCGTCCAACGAAGGTGGGCGCATCGAAAAGGCTTTGTCGCGAATGGTTGTCAGTGTATTATCCGCCAATTCAATCATCGCGGTTAACCTTTCCTCAAAGTCGGGACACTGATTGGAGCTATCTTTTCTTAATAGCTGTAAATTCAATTTTAGAGCTGTGAGCGACATACCCAAATCATCGTGCACCTCCCTGGCCAGACGCACCCTTTCCTCCTCGTAAGCGCGAAGCACTTTTCTTGATAGTAATCGATTTTTTTTATAACTTTCCTTAATCTCCAATTCTGCCGCTTCCCGTTCGATTTCCATCGCCCGTAAATATAACAGGCGTTTAACCCTGTGGCGTAACTCTTCCGGGTTTATAGGCTTATTAATAAAGTCAGACGCTCCGGCTTTAAAGGCATCTTCCACCCGCTTAATATCACCATGAGCAGTAAAGATCAAAACCGGCACCTGACTACCCCCGGGTAGCCTTTTAATCTGGGTACAGGCTTCCAAACCATCCATAACCGGCATTAGGATATCAAGCAAAACCAGATCAGGCTTTTCTTTTTTAAATAGAGAAAGCGCCTCGCTGCCGTTTATGGCTTCAAATAAGATAAGTCCATCCTTTTCCAGAATACTGCAGATCAAACGTCTAATTCCCCGGTGATCGTCTGCCAAAATTACTACTGGAGCTGATACTTTTTGATTTTTATCAGGCATTGTTTGCTAATTCTCCTTAATTAATGATCAATTCTATTCTGCCACCCGGGCTGAGCAAAGAATATCTCCATAATTTTAACTTCGGTAATTAATTCCCGGATCATCGCTGGGACATCTTCCAGCTTTCCTGCCTTAACCAGATTATCAAGCTCGCAGGCAATCTTATAAGCAGTCGTCATCCCCATATTGCCAAGTTCGCCTTTAAGTCCGTGTATTACTAATTGAAGGTTTTTAATGTTCTTATGTTCCAGAGCTTCGGTGAGTTTATAAATATCAAGGGGGTAGTCTTCGAAGAACATCTCCACCAGTTCTGCCAAAAGTTCAATGTTTCCGTCGATCCGGTTAAGCATATCCGGCAAATCACGGGGAAGAACTGAATCCTCAATTTTCATTGCTTTCCGCTCTGTCATCACCTGATTGATGGCATTATAAAGCTCTTCACTGCCGATCGGCTTGGATATGAAATAATTCATGCCTGCCAGGAGGAATCGCTCCTGATCTTCCTGCGCAGAGTAAGCAGTCATCGCTATAATGGGGATTTCGCGCAAAACCGGATCATTTGAGTTGCGGATCATCACCGTAGCCTCCAGCCCATCAATCTTGGGCATCTGCACATCCATCAGGATTAGGTCAAATCTTTCTGCTTTTAATTTTTCCAGAACTTCTTTTCCGTCATTAACCGTAACAACCAGGCATCCCATCTTCTCGAGCATCAACGTTGCGAGCCTGCGGTTCATTGGCTTGTCTTCAGCCAACAGGATCTTAAACAATTTTCCCTGAAAAGATAGCTGATTTGCTCCGCCATCTTCAACAGTCTGAGCAGAAGAATTATCTTCTGCTGTCAGCTCCTGGATTTCCGGAACTTGAAAGGGAACCGAAAAATAAAAAATACTGCCGCGGTTTTCAATACTGGCAACCTTTATCGACCCACCCATCAACTCAACCAGGTTTTTTGCAATTGCGAGGCCCAAACCGGTTCCTTCATACTTATATATTCCCGAGAAATCCATCTGGTTAAAAACCTCAAATAACCAATCAATCTTCTCTGCCGGAATACCAATTCCGGTATCACTGATCGAAAAGAGGACAGCAATATTATTTTCATCCACCGGTTCGTCCAGCCTGATGCTGATGATAATTTCACCCTTTTCGGTAAACTTGATCGCATTTCCGATCAGGTTAACCAGGATCTGGTTTAGTCTGGCTGGGTCTCCGATAACATTAATCGGGATTTGTTCATCAATCGAATACGATAGTTTTAAACCCTTGCTTTTTGCCAGTATAGTATACGCGGATGCAACTTTTTTAACCTCACGATGCAGATCGAATTGAATCTTAATCAGCTCAAGCCTGTGAGCCTCTATCTTTGAAAAATCAAGTATATCATTAATCATATCTAACAGCGAAGCGGCTGAATCCCTGATCATACCAACATATTCTTTATGTTCGCTGCACAGTTCGGAGTCGAGAACCAGTTCAGTCATGCCAATGATTACGTTCATTGGCGTGCGGATTTCATGGCTGATATTGGCCAGAAAACGGCTCTTTGCCGCATTGGCCGCTTCGGCTTCTTTTTTAGCCTCGTTAAGCCCTGCCTCCATCCGTTTACGATCTGTGACATCTTCCATAGTTGTAAATACCTGGCTCGGAGTTTTTTCGCCAGGCGATAATTGGGGTACAGCCGTGATATTAAGCCAGAGATAATCATCGGCCTGATCTTTTAGCACTCCCATCACCACGTTATTCACAACTTCCCCGGTCCGGAGAGCAACAAATGAGGGGTGT
>JBFYYZ010000023.1:0-6392 GCA_041309745.1 Bacillota bacterium
TGTTTGAAAACTAAGGATTGCTTAACTCTCAGTATAGCAAAGTGGCCGCCTTCGGGCAACATACAGCCATTTCCAGAATTACAGCGACTGTTAAGCCGCAATTAAACTAAAATCCTTTATTTAAAACTATTGCTGCATTGCAGTGAGTGGTCACAGTAATCGAAAGCGAATATAGAGCGAGCGATTAAGAGTTGCACTGAATTGCTAGCTTGTTTTCTGCCACAGGGCGATAAAGAAGCCATCGAGATTATGCCGGTGCGGCAGGAAGGTAAGAGTTGGTGAATCTTTAAATAACGATTGGAGCTTTGAGGGCAGCAGCGGGGAGAGCGGCTGGGGTATAAAGTCAGGATGAACTTTCAGGAAGGACTCTGCCACCTGAACAGTCTCTTCCGGCTCGGTGGTGCAGACCGAGTATAAGAGTCTGCCGCCGGGGCGGAGCTGCCTGGCGGCTGCTGCCAGCAGCTCAAGCTGCAGCTTTTGAAAAACAATTAGATCTTTTTCGCTGCGGCGCCACTTAATTTCCGGCAAGCGTCTGATTACCCCCAAGCCGGAGCAGGGAGCATCAACTAAAACAACATCCGCTGCCGGCAGCTTGAGATTTTCAATCTCGCGCCCGTCAGCCTGAACAGGAACAATGCTCTTAAGCCCAAGCCTGGCAGCTGCTTTTTCAACCAGGCCGATCCGGCTTTGATGCAGCTCCACTGCATATATCACGCCCCGGTCTTGCTGTAGCTCCGCCAGGTGCGTAGTTTTACCACCGGGGGAGCTGCAAAGATCAACAACTATCTCTCCCGGTTGCGGGCTGAGCAGAGGAGCAATTAGTGCGGAGCTGTGCCCCTGGATGGTCAATAACCCTTCGTAAAAAGAGCGACCCAGGGATACCTTTCCCGCTCCTGACTCGATGATCAGCAGATCCGGAACAGTCTGACTTGGAGCTGCTTCGATCTGCTCAGTTTTCAGTATTTCAACCAACTCTTCCGGTGTTGTGCGCAAGCGGTTAACCCGGACTGACAGGGGTGGTTTTTCAAGGTTAGCCAGACACCACTTTTTGGTTTCGGCAAAACTGTACCGCTCCAAAGTCCTTTTGATCAACCAGGTAGGATAACTATGGCGTAATGAAAGAAAGTCAAGAGGCTCTCTCTCCGGGTCAGGCCAGGGCAGATGATCGACTTCAGCTGCCAGCTTACGCAACAGCGCATTGGTCAACCCTGCCACTCCCCGATGCCCATAGCGACGGGCGAGGGTGACTGCCTCATTAACTACGGCGTAAACGGGAACCCGTTCCAGATAGATCAATTGGTAAGCGCTAACCCGCAGTAGATTTCTCAACCAGGGGGTAAGTGCATCAAGTTTATGCTTTGAATATAGCTGAAGTGCCCAATCGATGGTGTTCAGGCGCTGAACTGTACCACCGGCTATTTTTACAGCCAGCGATTTTTCCTGATCAGAAAGGAATTTTATTAAAGGAGGCAAAGCCAGGTTGAGGTAAGCTCTATCCTGCTCATACCTGACCAGAACTTTTAAGGCTGCTTCGCGGGCGCTGCTGATTTTCCTTAGGTTATCGGCCAAGGCAGTTACTCAACTCCCAGGCGATCGCCCGGTTCAATTCGGTAACCGCAGCAAAATGATGAGGCCTGCATCGGCTTTTTCCCGGCCGGCTGCAAGTCAACCAGGAACAGGCTGCCCTTGCCGGTTGCAATTTCTAATGTACCCTTTTCTACGCTTAAGATTGTTCCGGGAGCACCCTGGTAATTTTTTTGATTAGCGACAGTGGAAAGCATACTTTTCCATACCTTTACCCTTTTACCCCGGTAAGTGGTATAAGCACCCGGCCAGGGACTTAACCCGCGGACCCGGTTATGGAGCTCTGAAGCGCTTAAGCTCCAGTCGAGTACTTCATCCACCGGGCTGAGTGGTGGCGCATAAGTCACATGTGTCCGGTCCTGTGGGGCTTTGACGGCTGAACCGTCTGCCAAAGTATTAATCGTTTTTAGAAGCAGTGCAGCCCCACTTACAGCAAGGCGATCGTGAAGCAAGCCGGCCGTATCATCAGGTTTAATCGCGACCTTTTCCTGGAAATAGATGTCGCCTCCATCGAGTTCATCTGTCAGGTCAATGATGGAAACTCCGCTAGATTCAGCACCTTCAATTACTGCCCGGTGAATAGGTGCTGCTCCGCGATAAGCCGGCAGGTACGAGGCGTGTAAGTTGATGCAACCCAGTGGTGGAATTTCAAGAAGGTGTCTTGAAAGCATCCGACCGAAGGCCACTGTTACGATTAAATCCGGTTTAAGATTGTCAAGCTTGCAAAGAAAGTCATCTTTGCTCAATTTTTCCGGTTGGTAGGTTTCAATGCAATTGTTCACTGCCCATTTTTTTACCGCAGAATAACTAAGCACCTGTCCGCGCCCAGAAAGCCGGTCGGGTTGGGTGACAATTGCTGCAATGTTGTGGGGAGAACTGTTCAGTAAATCTAGGGTAGGGAGAGCAAATGCCGGGGTGCCCATGAAAAGCAGTTTTAAGCTGTTCAAAATTAATCCTCACTTTTCAGTTCTTCGGGGTCAAGCATGCGCACAGCCTTATCGGTGAAGAGTATTCCATCCAGGTGATCCATCTCGTGCTGTAGAATCCTTGCCAATAAGCCTTCAGCAGTCAGGCGGATCTTCTGGCCATTCCTGTTTAAGGCAGTTACGACGATCTTGGTCGATCGGGGCACCTCACCATATTTACCGGGAACGCTTAAGCACCCTTCCACTCCGACCTCATCTCCATCGCTTGCTTCGCAGCAGGGATTGATCAACTCATAGATAATTTCTTCACCATCTGTGGCAATCAAAATTCTTTTTGATACGCCAACCTGATTGGCAGCCAGGCCGACTCCGTCTGCTTCCCGCATGGTTTCGCGCATTTCATCGAGCAGGCGGGTTACGCCGCTGTTAATCTTAATTACCTCTGCCGTTTTTTGGCGCAATACCGGATGATCGTCTTGCAAGATTCTTCTAATCGCCAACAAAACCACCTCTTGCCTTAAATTATAGCACTACCAGCGGGTTAAAATCCACTGTAAGGCGAACAGTATAAGGAGGCTTGTGCTCGTGGTAAGTCCGGACCACTTTTTTAACCGCAGGGCTGATTGCACTTAATTGCTGGCCCTTAATGATGGTCTGAACCCGATATTGATCTTTGATCCGGTATAACGAAGCAGGCGCAGGTCCTAAAATCTCGGCGTTGCCGACAACATCCTGCAGTTGGCGAGTCAGCCAGGTTGCAGCTTCAAATACTTTCTGCTCGTCACTGTCGCTGAAAAGAAATCGCAGTAAGTCACTAAAAGGTGGATAAGACAGCTGTCTTCTGTTTTCGATTTCCTCATTATAAAAAACACAGTAATCATGTTTGGCAGCAGCCTGAACAGCGTAGTGTCCGGGATGATAAGTCTGGATGATTACTTTGCCGCCGAGTTTACCGCGGGCTGTGCGCCCGGCAACCTGGGTTAGTAGCTGAAAAGTACGTTCGGGAGCCCTGAAATCAGGTAGGTTAAGGGTCGTATCTGCTGCTACTACTCCGACCAGGGTAACAGAGGGGAAATCAAAACCCTTAGCAATCATCTGGGTGCCAATTAAGATTTTTGCCTTGCCCTCCCGAAAGCGCCGGTAATAGTAGCTGTGTGCCTGACGGCTGGTGGTTGTGTCGCTATCCATCCGAATCAACGCCACCCCGGGATGAAGTTTCTTAATTTCATCCTCTACTCTCTGGGTTCCGGCGCTAAAGTAGCGAATTTTAATGCCACCACACTCCGGACAGGTCTGGGGAACCGGCGCCTCAAAACCGCAGTAATGACAGCACATTAATTGCCGGTCCAGATGCAGGGTTAAAGATACATCACAGGATGGGCAGCGCACTACATAACCGCATTCGCGGCAGAGCACAAAACCGGCAAAACCACGACGATTAATGAAAAGTAGCGCCTGTTCACCCCGTTCTAAAACCCCATCGAGTTCCGTCAGCAACAGGCGACTGAAGATCTGGCGGTGGTTTTCTTTCAGTTCTTGGCGCATATCAACTATTGTAACCGGAGGCAGCTGGGTGGGAGTGATCCTCCCGGTCATAGTCAACAGCTGACCCTTTTCTTCCAGCGCCCGGTAATAGCTCTCCAGGGAAGGAGTGGCACTGCCTAAAACCAGGACCGCCTTATTATAACGGGCACGCCACCAGGCAACATCGCGGGCATGATAGCGGGGAGCCTCTTCCTGCTTATAGGTTGTTTCATGTTCTTCATCGATTACGATCAGGCCCAGGTTGGCAAGGGGAGCAAAAACAGCAGAGCGGGCCCCTAAAACAACCCTGGCTTCTCCCTCCTGGATTGCCTGCCATTCACGACTTTTCTCAGCCGGAGTAAGCCTGCTGTGCAACACAGCCAGATGGCCGGGGAACCGGCCTTCAAAGTGGCTGATCATCTGGGGGGTAAGGGCAATTTCAGGCACCATAACTATAGCACTCTTGCCACTATCTAAACATCTGCTGATACTTTGCATGTAAACTTCAGTCTTACCGCTGGCAGTAATACCGTGCAGAAGCAAACGCTGCGCCTTTTTGCTGTCGAGAGCGGCCACAATTTGTTCGAAGCAGACGGTTTGCTCATCCCCCAGTTTCAAGGGGACGATTGAAACTTCTGCCGCATGCTCACCGACAGGATAGCGAAGTTTGAATCTCTTTTCAATTAAACCTTTATCTTCGAGCGCGCGCAAGCTAGCGCTTGTAACTCCCTCTTTTTCGAGAGTTTTACGGTCCTGCGGTCCCTGATCAAGAAGAATTCGTAGCGCTTTCTGCTGGGCAGGGGCTTTATCCTGCTTTTCTAGCTTTGCTTCTGCCTCAGCCACTGCCGCAAAAAGGTAAGGCTTCTGAGAGCGACGGCCCTGACGAAAAGTGGCCGGTACCATGGCATTTAAGGCCTCGATCTTGCGGCAATAACAACGGTGGGCGAGCCAGCTTAGAAGGGAAAGTTGCTCTTTGGTGAGCAGTGGCTCCGGATCACTGACAGCATAGATGTCACGAAGCGCTGCGGGATCGATAGTGGTAGAATTTAGAAGCCTCAAAACATAGCCCTCACAGCGACGGGGACCTAAGGGAATAGCTACTTTCATGCCCGGTATAACCTTTCCCCTGAGAGAGAAAGGAATCTTGTAGTGGAAAGGACGATCAACAGCATTGCTGATCAGGTCGACAATTATCTCGGCGTACTCATGCATGAAAATACCTGCCGTTTCCATTAATTGGTTAAGTTTAGGTTAAAGGGTAGTAAAAAGTGGGACGATGCGATCCAGCAATCTGTGAGCAAGCTCTTCCTTTTTCATCAGGGGCAGTTCTTCCACTGTTCCGCTGCGATCAATGAGCGCTACCCGGTTAGTGGATGAAGCAAAACCGGCGCCTTCTTCCGCCAGATCATTAACGACGATCAGATCGAGGTTCTTACGGGTTAGCTTGTCACGGGCATTCTGAACCACATTTTCAGTTTCGGCAGCAAACCCAACCAGAATTTGATCTTTCTTACGACGACCAAGCTCCATTAGGATATCGGCTGTCGGGGTTAGCTCAAGGGTCAGACCGGCATCGTTTTTTTTCACTTTTTGCCCGCTAAAAAGTGATGGCTTAAAATCTGAAACAGCTGCAGTCTTGATCACTAAACGGTTTTGATCAAAGTTGTCAATTACTGCGTTATACATTTGCTCGGCCGTGGTGACCGGGATTAAGTTAACTGCCGACGGTGCCTTCAAGGCTGTCGGTCCACTGATCAGCGTCACTTTTGCACCACGCTCCTGCAGAGCACGGGCGATTGCATACCCCATTAGTCCGGTGGAAGGATTGCTGATATAACGCACCGGATCGAGCGGTTCCCTGGTTGGACCAGCGGTAACCAGCACATTTATATTTTCATAATCCTGTGCCCTGAAAACCTGCATCGAATAACTATAAATGTCAACAGGTTCGGGCATTCTTCCTTTCCCGTAAACCCCACAGGCCAACTCACCCGAGTCGGGATCCATGACCTGGCAACCGGCAGCGCGCAACCTTTCAAGATTTTCGATTACGGTTGGATGGGCAAACATATTGACATTCATGGAGGGGACAACCACAACCGGGCAAACAGCAGCAAGGTAAAGGGTTGTTAGCAGGTTATCAGCAATACCGGCAGCCATTTTAGCCACTGTATTGGCTGATGCCGGGGCAACTACCAGCATATCAACGCCATTTAGCAGCTCAATATGGGGAATCCAAGCTTCACTGCGCTCAGCAAACATTTCGCAGAAAACCGGGTTACCAGTTAAGGTCTGAAAGGTAAGCGGGGTAATGAAACGGATCGCTGCAGGGGTCATCACCACCTGAACCACAGCGCC
>JBFYYZ010000024.1:0-6820 GCA_041309745.1 Bacillota bacterium
TACGATGAACCGATCTCGCCCCTGGTTCATACCGCTGACGGCATGGCCAAGATGTTTGCCTGTATCGAGTATGGGGTGCCGGTTATCTATACGCCGGGTGTTGTGGCCGGTGGCACCTGCACAGTCAGCAAAGCGGGCACCATCGTGCAGATGAATGCCGAGAGCCTTTCCGGTCTGCTGATCGCCCAGCTCAAGAAGAAGGGCGTCGCTATGATCATCGGTGGTGGGGCCACCCCGATGGATATGCAGTCTACGGCAACCCTGTATGGTTCGCCCGATGCGGCAATGAACTACTGCGCCATGAGCGAGCTGGCCCGTTTTTATGGTTTGCCGAACTTCACCGAGGCCGGTTGCTGCAATGCGCCGCTGCCCGATGCCCAGGCCGGGATGGAAGCTTCAATCGGGCTTTTGCTGAATCAACTGTGCGGGGCTAACCTGGTGCATGATGTCGGCTATCTTGATGGTGGTAAAACCGGTTCACTGCCTTTCCTGGTAATGTGTGACGACTTTATCAGTGCCGCCCGCTATATCGGGGCAGGCACCGAGATCAGCACTGATCTGATGGGGGTTGAGGCGATCGAAAAAGTCGGCCCGGCCGGTCATTTTTTAGGCGAAGAGCACACCATGAAGCATTTTCGTCGCGAAATCTGGATGCCAACCGTCTTTAACCGGATGATGTACGAAACGTGGCGGCAGCTGGGCAGCAAAGATTGCTTTGAGCTGGCGAAGGAGAAGGCCAAATCAATTTTAGAAAGTAATGCGGCCAATGCACCGGATCAAAAAGTAGTTGATCAGATTAACAGCCTGTTGTAGTTTAAAGTTGCTGTTAAAAAATACGGCTGTTACCCGCTGACGCTTAACGGATTTTAACTAAAACCAAAAGGGGGCAATTATCAAAAAGAGGATAAGTGCCCAAAAAGTTTAGGTTTCAATTCTGATCTGAACTGCATGAAGGGGGGTCATAACGAAAGATAAAAGCTTTTTACCTAAAGTAAGATCTATTTTTTAGAGGAGGTATAACTATGTTTAAGAAAGCTCTAGTGCTACTGGTAATAATGCTGGCAGTCAGCATGATCCTTGTTTCCTGCACTACTGAAACCCCCGGGGAAGTTGAAACTCCCGGTGAAGCCCTTTCCGAAAAGCATGGCGGGGTTCTGCGCAGCGCTTACTATGCGCCCACCAACCTTGATCCTGCATTCTTAAGCACGGTAGCTGATGACTGGATTGGCAAGCAGTGGGGTGACTTCCTGGTCTATGTTGATGAGCAAAGCGTACCCGACCCCAGCCGCAGCCTGGCTGAAAGCTGGGAAGGCAGTGAAGATGCCAAGGTTTGGACCTTCTACTTGCGCCAGGGCGTCCTTTTTCATGACGGTAAAGAGATGACTTCAGGCGATGTAAAATTCACTTTCGACCGTCTGCGTGATCCCGATGTCGGAGCCGCTACGGTGGATATGTATTCGAATATCGTTAATATTGCTACTCCTGACGACTACACAGTAATTTTTGAACTGGAGAATTCGAACCCGGATTTCCTCTATGACCTGTTTGACTATCATGCGATCATTGTCGATGCCGACAATGAGGATTTTGCCACCAACTTTAACGGTACCGGTGCGTTTATGATCACCAGTTACTCACCCGAGGACAGGATAATTCTTGACCGTAACCCGAACTACTGGATGAGCGATGCTGAAGGAAATCCGCTGCCCTATCTTGACGGTATCGAAATTATCTTCCTCAGCGACTCCTCTGCGCAGATTGAAGCGCTGCGCGGTGGCCAGATCGATTACCTGATCTACCTGCCGACGGAGTTTATCCCTCTACTCGAAACCGATCCCAATCTGGTAGTACTGCAGGCTCCTTCCAACACTTCTTACGTGTTGAGGATGAGGTCTGATGAAGGGCCGACCAGCGATGTCCGTGTCCGCCAGGCTCTGAGGCTGGGCACTGATCGCGCTGCGATTCTTGACGGTGCGGTTGATGGATTAGGCACTACCAGTCGCGACACTCCAATCGGTCCGGCTTTTGGTGATTTCCACCTGGCAGTACCCGAATTAGCTCGTGATGTTGAAGCAGCAAAAGCGCTGCTTGCCGATGCCGGTTACGGCGACGGACTTGATATTGTGATCACTACCCAGGAATCTTCACCTGTTCCGGCGATTGCTACCATCTGGAAAGAGCAGATGGCTGAAATTGGCGTAAACGTTGAAATTCAGCTTGTCCCGTCGGATGTGTACTACGGCGCGGACGAGATGTGGCTTGAAGTGCCTTTTGGCATTACCGACTGGGGCGCAAGGCCGACTCCGCAACCATACCTTGATCTGGCTTATGTTACCGGGGCTCAGTGGAATGAAAGTCACTGGTCTGATGCCGAACTTGATGAGTTAGCTGCTCTGGCTGCCCAGGAAATGGATCGCGATGAGCGGATTCTTTTATACCACCGCATCCAAGAGATTTTCATGGAGCGTGGCCCAATCATTATCCCCTTCTTCATCAATAACCTTTGGGGAGCAAGCGCCGAACTGCAGGGTTTAGAACCGACCAGCATTCTCGGCACAGCAATGGACCTTCGTTCCGTCTATTTCGAGCGGTAAATTAAGCGTCCCCGAACGAACAACCCGGCGGATTTTTCTGCCCGCCGGGATGTTTTTTTAAAGATTAGGTACCGGAGGGGAGGTAACTGATGTCTGAAACGATTAAGGCCATAAAACCGAAGGAAAAGAAGAGATCAAGATTTGTTTCTTCATTTAAGCGTCTGCGACGTTATCCCACAACCCTGATCGGGTTTACCATTGTCTTTATCTTTCTAATCATAGCTCTGTTCGGTCCGCTGCTGGCCCCTTATGCTTATACTGCCCAGAACCTGCCGAACAAGCTGCAGCCGCCCTCTGAAGAACATATTTTCGGCACAGACCAGTTTGGCAGGGATGTTTACAGCCGGATTATCGTCGGCAGCCGTGATGTTTTATCCGTTGCCGGTTCCGGAACGGCACTGGCCGTTTTTTTTGGGATGCTCCTTGGGCTATTTTCCGGCTATCGCGGCGGTCTTTTTGATGAGCTGATCATGCGGGCGATGGATGTGATTTTATCAATTCCCCCGCTTTTGTTGGCGATGGTCATCCTCTTCTCACTCGGTCCGTCCAGGGTTAATGTAATCATTGTGGTCGGTTTTCTCTATATTCCCATGGTGGCGCGGGTAGTGCGCAGCGTTGTTCTTGATCTTAAAACCAGGCAGTTTATTGAAGCTGCCCGCCTCCGGGGGGAAAGCAGTTTTTATATTTTATATAAAGAGATTCTACCCAATGTTTTACCGCACCTGGCGGTGGAAGCATCGATGCGTTTTTCATACTCAATTTTTCTTGTCGCTTCGCTCGGATTCTTAGGTCTTGGTGTTCAGCCTCCCTCGCCTGACTGGGGCCTGATGGTTGGTGAAGCCCGAACCTGGTTTCACCAGGCCAGGTGGGTGCTCTTTTTCCCGGCCGGCGCTATTGCCCTGCTGGTTGTTGGTGTTGGCTTTATGAGTGACGGTTTACGAAGAATGCTCTTGCCGGGAGGGGTCAGCGATGCCTAAAAAAGTTTTGGATGCCCGCAATATAACCGTTACTTATAAAACAGAAAAAGGACCACTTGATACTGTGCGCGATGTGTCGCTTAAGATTTGCTCAGGTGAGATTTATGGCTTGGTTGGTGAGTCGGGTTCCGGAAAAAGCACTCTGGCCAGGGCAATCGTCCGTTACCTCCCGGAAAACGGTTATTTGAAAAGCGGCGAGCTAGAACTTGGCGATACGAACCTGTTGAGTCTTACAAAGGCGGAAATGCGCCGGGTCTGGGGCGGACGGATCACTATGGTGCACCAGGACCCAAACGCGGCGATTAACCCTTCGGTGATGATCGGCGAGCAGATTGCCGAAGTAGTCCGTACTCACCTTCATCTTTCGAAACAGGAAGCCAAGGATAAAGCCCTGGAAATGTTGACCAAAGTGCGTATGGCTGACCCCGAGGAGGTGGCCAGACGCTATGCCCACCAGTTAAGCGGTGGAATGCTGCAGCGCGTTTTGATTGCTATTGCCATGGCTACCAACCCGGAACTTTTAATTTTGGATGAACCGACCACCGCTCTTGATGTGACCACCGAGGCGGTTATCCTGGACCTGATCGGTGACCTGATGCGTGAGTATGATACGGCGGTGCTCTACATCACCCATAACCTGGGCGTTGTGGCGCGGGTTTGCAACCGGGTTGGCGTGCTTTATGCCGGAGAGATTATGGAAGAAGGTAGCATTGGTCAGGTGTTCAAGAACAAGCTTCACCCCTATACCAGGGGGCTGCTAGGCTGTGTGCCCCGGGTGGATGTGAACAAGAAAGATATCAGCTTAAAGGCGATACCGGGCTTTATACCGCGGCCCGATCAGCTGCCGCCCGGCTGTGTTTTTGCCCCCCGCTGCGAACTGGTCGAAGAGGCCTGCCGGGAGGCGCGACCTGCGCTTAAGGATATTGAAAACGGTCATCTCACCGCCTGCCGCCGTTACGAGGCGCTTAAGGGTTACGGAGACGTGATTGCCGATACCCGTGAAGCGCACGAGGAAGCTGGGTATGGTGAGCTGGTTTTGGAAGCGCGCAACATAAAGAAATATTTTCCCGTGCCAGGCGGAATGGCGCTTTTCAGTAAAAGTAAAAAACAGGAAGTTAAGGCGGTCGACGATATTTCGGTCAGAATGCGCCACTCCTTTACGATGGGCATCGTCGGCGAAAGTGGTTGTGGCAAAACCACTTTTGCCCGCTGTATCATGGGTCTGGAAGAGGCAACCTCCGGCGAGATCGAACTTGAAGGCGAACTTTTGCCTTACTCGGTTGCTAAGCGGACGCGCGATACACTGCGCAAGATGCAGATGGTTTTTCAAAACCCTGACGCATCGCTTAACCCCCAGCATCCGGCCGGCGAGGCTGTAGCCAGGCCGCTGGTCCTGCTGCGCAACCTGAATAAAAATGCAGTCCAGGAGAGAGTTAAAGAGCTTTTTGAGGCGGTAAACCTTCCTGAAGATTATATCTACCGGTTGCCGCATGAACTCAGCGGCGGCGAAAAGCAGCGGGTAGCTATTGCCCGGGCTTTTGCCGCCGATCCGACCCTGATGATCTGCGATGAGCCGATCTCTTCACTTGATGTTTCGGTACAGGCCGCACTGATGAACCTGCTGGTTGATTTGCAGGAATCAAAAGGCACCTCCTATCTTTTCATCTCTCATGATCTGGCAGCGGTGCGCCACCTTTCCGACTGGATTGCTGTTGTCTATTTAGGCCGGCTCTGGGAGATCGGTTCGGCGGAGGACGTTTTTGTTCCGCCCTACCATCCCTACACTGAGGCGCTGCTTTCGGCCCTGCCCATCCCCGATCTCGATGTCAAGCAGGAGTCGATTCGCCTGAAAGGCAGTGTGCCCAGTGCCATGAACATTCCCTCAGGCTGTCGTTTTCACACCCGCTGCCCGCGTAAGATTGGCGAGATTTGCGAAAAAGAAGAACCGCCCTGGCAGGACACCGGTTATTACCATCAGATTTGTTGCCATATCCCAGCAGCAGAGCTGCAGGCACTGCAGGGAGAAGGCCTGCTGAAAAAAGGAGAGGGGAGGGCTGCACAGTGACCTATTTTCTGTTGCGTCGAATCGGTTTTATTTTAATTACCCTGATCCTGGCGTCGATCATTATCTTTTCTATTACCCAGCTGCTCCCCGGTGATGTGGCCAGGGTAATTCTCGGACAGTTTGCCACCGAGCGGGCTATTGAGAATTTAAGAGAGGAGCTCGGTCTAAACCGGCCGCTTCATGTTCAGTACTTGCATTGGGCTGGAGGGTTTGTGCGTGGTGACTGGGGCAATTCCCTGATCAGCCGGACGCCGGTCAGACCAATAGTGATGCAGCGACTCGGCAACTCGGCCATGTTGGCCGGATTGGCGCTTTTAATTTATGTGCCCCTGGGTATTATATTAGGCGTGATTGCTGCTTTGAAAAAAGATAAGCTGCCGGACCAGCTGATTACCGGTGTTTCCATGGCCTTTGTCGGCTTGCCCGAGTTTGTAACCGGGTTACTGCTGATCACCTTTCTGGCCATCGGACTGGAATGGTTTCCCGCCAATTCTTCGATTAACCCTGATAGTACCTTCAGGCAGGCTTTCCCCTACCTGATTCTGCCGGCGATTACAGTCAGCCTTACCGGCCTTGGTTACATCGCCCGCATGACCCGTTCGGGAACGATCGATGTTCTCAAGACAGATTACATCAGAGCGGCTGATCTTAAAGGGCTGCCGGCCAGTCAGGTTCTTTTCAAACATGTGTTGCGCAACTCGCTACTGCCGACGGTTACAGTTGTGGCGATGGGGATCGGCTGGCTTTTAGGGGGGCTGATTGTTACAGAAGCGGTTTATGGTTACCCCGGTTTGGGCCGCCTGATTGTTTACAGCATCCAGAGGCAGGACCTGCCACTGCTTCAGGCTTGCAGCATGATAATTGTGGCCATTTACAGCATCTCCAACCTGGCTGCCGATATCACTTACGGCCTACTTAATCCCCGCATCAGGGTCGGTAACTAAAAAGTGTCAGGGGGACGGGGTACGTGAGAATATTTGTGGCGTTATTTTCAAACGAAAATTTTTGTAATACGGTGTCGGGTAACCCGGACCCCTGACACGAATATGGAGGGAGTGTAGATGTCCTTTTCGGTTCAGGCGGTGCCAAGGTTTAAGTTGTTCAGCCACGAACAGTGTGAAGCGGTGCACCATGCCACTCTCGATATTTTGAGGCGCACAGGAACGAGGGTTTACCACCCCGAA
>JBFYYZ010000025.1:0-8421 GCA_041309745.1 Bacillota bacterium
GGAGCAGTGCGCCACTATATTCCCCTCTACCGCCTGCCCGATGAAGCTGTTGACCAGGATATTACTGAAATTGCTGAACAGGGCGTAACTTTTAAGTACGGTGTTGAGATGGGCAAGGATATAACGATAGAAAAGCTGGAGCAGGAAGGCTATGATGCAATCCTTCTGGCGATGGGCTTGCCGGTCAGCCGTGGTCTTAATATTCCTGGCACTGACGGCGAAGGCATTTTAAACGCCCTGCCATTCCTCCAGGCTGTCAAGCGTGACGGTTTCAAGTTTAGCGATAACCCGACGGTGATCGTGATCGGTGGCGGTAACGTGGCGATGGATGTTGCCCGTTCAGCGGTTCGGGCCGGCGCCGGCAAAGTTAAGCTGGCCTGCCTCGAATGCGATGAAGAGATGCCCGCCTTCGAGTGGGAAATTGAAGAGGCGAAGGAAGAAGGAGTTGAGTTTAACCCTTCCTGGGGCCCTAAAGCAATAGAAAGAAACAATGGCAAAATTGCCGGCCTTGAAGTAGTTGAGTGCTCCTGTGTTTTCGATGACAAGGGTTTGTTCAACCCGGTTTTCAACGATAGCAACAAACAGGTTTTAACTGGCGATATAGTGATTTTTGCTATTGGCCAGGGAGGCGATCCCGAGCCGGTACGCGGTGAAATTGATATCGACGAGCGCGGCCGTGTTGTTTTTAACCCCAAGGCAATGACCACAAGCCGCAAGGGGGTATTTGGCTGTGGTGAGATGACGATGGGACCTGGTACTGCAGTGCAGGCCATGGCTAACGGCCGTCTTGCCGCCAAGGCCATAACAAACTATCTGGAGGGAGCGTCCTTCGACAGCGCCACGCTGGAAGAGGTACCGGTGCTCGAAAAACTTGATCCTAAGGTAGCCGAAACGATTGAGCGTAACGAGCGTTATACTATACCAATCATGAGTCCCGAGGAAAGAGTCCGCCACTTTAAACAGGCTGAGCTGGGCTATGATGTGGAGACTGCAATCTGTGAAGCGAGGCGCTGCCTCACCTGCGCGGCAGGTGCTCAGCGTATCGAAGAGCTCTGTGTCAACTGTCTTACCTGTGTCAGGATTTGTCCCTTTGATGTGCCGATCATTAATGAAGACGGCACAGTGACAATCCGCAATGAGCAGTGCCAGGCCTGTGGTCTTTGCCTCAGCATCTGCCCCTGCTATGCGATCAAGTTCCGTTCGCCCTATGTTGAAGAGGCAGCCGCTGCTATCGAACCGGCAGTTAAGGAAGCGGTGGCCAAGCGCAACGGTGAGCCGGTAATGCTAGCCATTACCTGTGCATACGGAGCCTACGCTCTTCCCGAATTTACCGGTAAAGAGCATAAAAACGTAGCCCTTGTCCGTTACCCCTGCGTTGGCAAGCTGGATTCCACCGACCTGCTTAAAGCTTTTGAGCACGGAGTAGATGGTGTTGTGGTAGTTGGTTGCGGCGAAAGCGATAAGTTTAAGTGTCAGTATAAAGATATCAGTTACTGGAGTGAAAAGAGAGTGAATCATGCCGCCGATTTACTTGAGGCTATCGGCTTCAAGCGGGAGGCGGTGAGCTACACCGAACTTGCAGGCGAAGATTTAGGCAAGTTCGACCAGGTTGTCGCCGAGGCAGCCGAAAAGCTAAAGTAAAAGGCGCACCAAAGCTGCCGATTCGAAAGTAGCAACCCAGCCCCGGCAACTGCAAAGCTGCCGGGGTTTCTGTTACAGATAATCTCAACTGTGAAGGACAGGTGCTGGTTATGCCGCAGGGTATTGCGGAAGAGCTAATTGATGAGATCAGGCAGCGTACCGATCTGGTTGCGCTGGTGGGCGAGTTTCTAAAACTGGAGCGACGGGGGAAGAACATGGTCGGCCTCTGTCCTTTTCATAATGAGAAAACGCCTTCCTTTACCGTGTCGCCCGATAAACAGCTGTACCATTGTTTTGGCTGTGGGGCTTCCGGCAATGCTTTTACCCTGATCATGGAGTTGGAAAAAATGACTTTTCCTGAAGCAGCCCGTTTTTTAGCACAGCGGGCTCAAGTCAAAATACCCGAACGCCGGGAAGCGCCGACGGCAAAAGAAAGGCTGCAGGAAAAGGTCTACAATATCAACCAGGTAGCAACCCGCTATTACGCTTACTGCCTTAAAAATACTCCGGCAGGCGAAAGGGCTTATAGCTATTTGCGAAAAAGGGGTGTTAGCGACGAAACAATCGAGCGATTCATGCTTGGGTATGCACCGGCCGGGTGGACTGGTTTTTACGATTTTGCCAGTAAAAAGGGGGCATCACCCGAGCTAATGATCAATGCCGGTTTGATCAACCCGGGCCGTGATAAAGGTTATTACGATCGTTTCCGTGACCTGGTAATCTTCCCGATCTTTAATGCCAGTGGCAAGGTAGCCGGTTTTGGTGGCCGCACCATGGCAACAGGGGAAAAAGAGGGGCCGAAATACTTAAATTCACCTCAGAGCCCGGTATTTGATAAAAGCGCAATCCTGTACGGCCTAAACCTGGCCAGGGATGAAATCAGGCGTCGTAAAAAAGCGGTGGTCATGGAAGGTTATACCGACGTTATGGCCGCCCACCAGGCTGGGCTAAAAAACGCGGTTGCTTCGTTGGGCACAGCGTTGACTGAAGAACAATGCCGGCTTTTACGCTATCAGGCCGATACTGTTGTAACTGCTTACGACTCTGACAGCGCTGGTGAGGCAGCCACCTGGAGAGGTTTGTCGATTCTCCAGGCTACCGGTTGTCTGGTGCAGATTGCCGAGATGCCGGAGGGCAGTGATCCGGACAGCTTTATTCGTAAATTTGGGGCAGATGCTTTTATTAAGTTGATTGAAGAAGCCAGTCCAATCATTGAATACCGCCTGCAGCAACTGAAAAAACGTTACGATTTGACTACCGATCAGGGCCGGGTTGGCTATACAAAGGAGATCATGCCCCTGCTTAGCTCCGCAGTGAACCGGGTAGAACAGGATTACTATCTGAAGAGAGCGGCTGAAGAGATTGGGGTTGATGAAAACGCCCTACGCAGCGAACTTAATAGAAGGCGCAAGGATAAAAAGAGGTTGCCTGAAGAGCTGGAGGAACAAGATTTCCGGACGGATCTAATTGCTATAAGTCCGGCAGAAAAAATATTATTATCTTTGATGTTGCAGAGCAAGGAAATTGCCGATAGAAGTCGAAAATTAATTGAATCGGATTATTATAGCGATCCGCGGGTAGAAAATATTTTCAGAGAAACCTGGAACCTCTACGCGGCTGAAGAGGTCTTCACAGCTGAAAAGCTTATTAATCGCTTCAGTGACCCGCAGGTGGTTAAGATTATTACAGCTGTGGCAACGGATCCGGCTTTGCAGGATTTAGAGCCCCGGACGGCGAAGCGTATGGCTGAGGATTCTTTAAGCAAGTTGAAGCGAGCCTGGATCGAAAGAAGACAACTGGGGTTACAGAGAAAAATCAGGGAACTGGCCGCTGCCGGTCAGTTCGATCAAATAGATGCTTTGTTGCGGGAAAGCCAACAACTTATTTCCGGCAACGAAAACAGCCCCGGCCGTTCAGGAGAAGGAGGGGATTTAAGTGGCTAAAGATGTAGAAAAAGTGATAACGCTGGAAGAAGCTCAGCAAATTCTTTTTGACAAGGCAAAAGCTAAGGGATTAATCAATTACAAGGAGATTATCGATGCTCTACAGTCCTTTGAACTTACGGTAGAGGCGCTTGATAATTTTTATGATCTCCTTGCCCAACACAATATTGATATTATTGATGATTTACCGGTAGAAGATGACGACGCCGATGACGACGCCGATGACGACGCAGATAGCGATGATGATAGCGGCAGCAATGACGAGACTCCCAAAAAGGCTGCAGCCGCTGATGTTTCGGCCGTTACCGCTGCTGAAGGTGTGACCGTAAACGACCCGGTTCGCATGTATTTAAAAGAAATCGGTAAAATACCGCTTTTAACCTCGGAAGAGGAAGTTGAGCTGGCCAAGATGATCGAGGAAAACAGCGAGGAAGCCCGACGTCGCCTGGCAGAAGCTAACTTGCGGTTGGTGGTCAGTATTGCAAAAAAATATGTTGGCAGAGGGATGCTATTCCTGGATCTGATCCAGGAGGGGAACCTTGGCTTAATCAAAGCGGTTGAGAAATTTGACTACCGAAAGGGCTACAAGTTTAGCACTTACGCCACTTGGTGGATTCGCCAGGCGATAACCAGGGCTATTGCCGACCAGGCCCGGACAATCAGGATTCCGGTGCACATGGTGGAAACGATCAACAAGTTGATCCGCATTTCGCGCCAACTGGTACAGGAGCTTGGACGCGAACCGCTGCCGGAAGAAATTGCCCAGGAAATGAACATCAGTGAGGAGCGGGTCAGGGAGATTCTTAAGATTGCCCAGGAGCCGGTATCACTTGAAACCCCGATCGGCGAAGAAGATGACAGCCATTTGGGAGATTTTATCGAAGACCAGGAGGCACAGGCTCCGGCGGATGCTGCTGCTTTTGAACTTCTAAAAGAGCAACTGGAGGATGTGCTTGATACTTTATCGGCGAGGGAAGAGAAGGTTTTACGCCTGCGTTTTGGTTTGGATGACGGCCGCTCGAGAACCTTAGAAGAGGTAGGACAGTTCTTCGGAGTCACCCGCGAGCGAATCCGTCAGATCGAGGCCAAAGCCCTGCGCAAACTGCGGCATCCGATGCGCAGCAAGCGCCTACGTGACTACCTCGAGTAAAACGCTTTCAGGGGATGGTTCTTCTGACGCATCAATATAAGAGCAAACGGCGGGATTTAATCCCCGCCGCTTTTTTTACCCTTATTTAAGTACTGCGCCGATGGAGGCACTGGAGGCTGAGCGGCGGTAGCGCTCTAAAATCCCCGGCGGGTAGTCTTTTTTGGGCGGGTTTGGTTTGCGTTTGTCCAGTTCAGTTGGTGGAACCAGTAGTTCCAGACGCCTGGCCGGAAGGTCGATTAAGATCCGGTCGCCGTTTTTAACCAATGCCAGCGGTCCCCCTGCTGCTGCTTCCGGTGAAACATGGCCGACACAAAGCCCTCGTGATGATCCGGAAAAACGGCCATCGGTAACCACGGCAGCGCCGCTGTTCATGCCGGAAAGCAAGGAGCTGAGCATATGCATTTCGCGCATCCCTGGTCCGCCAGCCGGTCCTTCATAGCGCACGACGATAATTTTGCCCTGCTTCACTTTCCCGGCGAGGGTTGTTTCAACCGCTACCTCCAGACTGTCGAAAACATAGGCCTCTCCTTCAGTAACGCTAAACCTGTGGTCAACTGCAGCCGCCTTGATGACCGCTCCTTCAGGAGCCAAATTACCGTATAGTATGGCCAAGCCTCCAACCGGGTGCAATGGGTTTTCGAGCGGACGGATCACCCTATTTTCACTGGGCACACCTTTGTTTTGGGCCGCTGCTTTAGTAATCGCGGCGATCGTTAAACCGGAGACAGTGGGCAGGCTCAAGTTTGGCAACGCTTTTAGCTCGTAAAAAAGGGCCGGGATGCCTCCTTCACGATCAAGCTCGGTAACGGGGTACTTACCGCCGGGCAGCAAGTCACAGAGATGGGGCACTTGATTTGAAAGACGGTCAAAATCAGCCAAGGTTAGCTTCACATTCGCTTCATTAGCCAGTGCTAAAAGGTGCAGCACGCTGTTGGTCGAACCGCCAAGCGCCATGTCGATTGTTACAGCATTTAAAAGCGCTTCCCTGGTTACAATCTGCCTGGCCGTAATTGATTCGTTTACCAGCTCCACAATTCTTTCGCCAGAAGCACTGGCCAGTCGCAATTTAGCTGCGCTGCGTGCCGGGGTGCTGCCCATTCCGGGAAGCGTCATCCCCATCGCTTCGCCCAGCAGCGACATGGTATTGGCCGTACCAAGCATGGCGCAGCTTCCTGCTCCCGGGATGGCTGATTCTTCAATACTACTCAAGTCAGCGGCGTTAATTGTGCCGGCTGCGGCAGCGCCGGCGAATTCACGCATACTGCTTAAGGTAATGTTTTCATAAGGGCCCCAGCTACCGGCCGGCATACAGCCGGAGGTAACCAGGATTGCCGGCAAATCAAGGCGTAGGGCAGCCATCAGCTGGCCGGGCACAATCTTGTCGCAACCGCAGAGCAGCACCAGGCCGTCAAGGCAGTGAGCTCTGGACATTATTTCAACCGTATCGGCAATTGTTTCCCGGCTCGGCAGTGAATAGCCCATACCGCCGTGGCCCTGGGCCAACCCGTCACAGACGGCACAGGTGTGGAACTCGCGGGCAATGCCTCCGGCTGCTGCAATACCTTCGCGGATTACTGCTGAAAGTTCATTCAGATGAGCATGCCCGGGGACCAAATCGGTAAAGGAGTTGACCACCCCGATCAGCGGTTTTTCAAGATCACTGCGGTTAAGACCTAAGCCGAGCAGCAGCGCCCGGTGGGCGGCTCTTTCGATCCCCCTGGTCAGTTTAAGGCTTGGTCGGCTTTGATCGTTTATAACCATAATGGTGGTTACTCCTTCTGGTTGTATTCCTCCTGCAGAAAAACAGTTTCGCCGCTGCAGGCCGATTCATTAATGGCCAGAGTAAATTCAAGAGCAGCTTTGCCGTTTTGCCCGCTGAGCCGGGCTTGTTTCCCTTCAGCTAAGCTTAAGAGCAGGTCTCTGGTGGCGGCGATAAAACTCTCTTCCCAGCCGGCGGAAATGTTTTCATAGGCAGTTGTTACTCCATCCCGGTATAGTTCTAAAGGAGGGCGGTTTTGCAGCCTGCCGGTGCAGCGGTTGACAAAGATTATCCCCTTGCTGCCTGTTATCTCCAGGCGGCTTTCGTCAGCATAATGTTCAGTATCAATCTCTAATTCGGGAGCCATTACTACATCCATATTCCCGTAACTTTTTTCGCGCCGGTATTTCCACATGACCATCGCCGGCACATTTACCAGCAAACCGCTGCCAGGGATCACCTCGCTCTGGTCGATCCAGGCGCTAACCTTTTCTACCGCGCCCAACAGGTAAAGGGCCAGTGAGCAGTTGTGGTAGTTGTGGTCAAACATAATCGGGCAGCCGCCACCGGTCTGGGGGTTGAAACGCCACTGCCAGGCATCGAGGGGCACATCCCAGGCTTTTGCGCCGCAGCCGCAGCGCACCCTTAAGTTAAAAGATAGAGGCTCTCCAATTTCACCGGTATCAATCAACTCTTTCGCTTTTACATAAGGAGGGTAGTAAACAAAATTTTCATAGACCCTTAAGTTTACTCCTGCAGTTTCTGCTGCTGCGATAATTTGATCTGCTTCATCAAGGTTAAGAGCCATCGGTTTTTGGAGGGAGATGTTTTTTCCGGCGTGCGCTGCTGCCACGGCCATTTCGCAGTGCAGGTGATGGGGGGTAAGGATCTCCACCAGGTGCACATTAGGGTCGGCCAGCGCTTCTTTATAACTGCTGTAAATATTCTGAGCCTGCCAGTGAGCACCTTTGATCTTTGCTTTTTCCCGATCAGGATCATAAATGCCGTAAATATAACCGAGCGGGTTATCCCTGTAGCCCAGGGCATGTAGGTCGGATATTCGGCCGCAGCCGGCAAATAGGACATTAATCATGTTTTTTCAGGCTCCTTTCAGCAGTCAAGCTTTTCCTCAAGCCTGTTTTGCTCGTAGTTTTTCCGCTTCTCGGTTAGGTACTCGGGGATCGGCACATCCCACCAACCGGCAGCTTTACCTCCGGAGAAGGGGTGCTCGCGGTTTACTGCGATCTCTACCAGGCGTGGTTCGGCGGCATCTATCGCTCGTTTAACTGCTCCGGCCACTTCACCCGGGCGGGCAACTTTTTCCGCCTTCAGGCCGAAGGCTCCGGCCAGGGCAGTGAAATCAGGCGAGGTTGGGTCACCCTGACGGGTTTTAAATTCAGTTGCATATCTTCGTTCCTCGCCGTAGACATCATGCTGTAAATCGCGGATTGAAAGAAAGCCCTGGTTGTTTAGAACAATTACTACAACAGCCAGATCGTATTGGACAGCGGTGGCCAGTTCCTGCACGGTCATTAGAAAATCGCCGTCGCCAACTAAAACAGCCACCGTTTTATCCGGGCGGGCAATTTTTACCCCAAGCGCTGCTGGCAGCGAGAAACCCATGGTTGAAAAGCCGCCGGTGGTGACCAGGGTGCCCGGTTCATAGAAGGGAAACTCCTGCAGCACCTGGGCCTGGCTGTGTCCGGAAGAGGTAACAAGGTAAGCATCGCGGGGCAGGGCAGAGCGGATCTCAAGCAAGGCTTGCGATACTGAAATCGGTTCGCGTTTGCTGTCGCGCATTGCTGCCAGCTCGGCCAGCCAGGCATCACGGCAGTCGGCAATCTCTATACTGTATGGTCGGTTGTAAAGGTCTTTCACCGACCGGCCAATTTCGCCAGTCAGCTCGATCAGAACCTTTGCGGCATCTC
>JBFYYZ010000026.1:0-4880 GCA_041309745.1 Bacillota bacterium
CTACGCTGCCAGGATTCTGCTCAACGAGAAGGAGAAAACGGCTTACTATTGGGAGATGCTTAAGGAAACCTCTTCGGGGTTGTCTTTTTCGATGGGAGTTCAGAAGAAGAAGATTAAGGGGATTGAGGTATTTCAGCAGATCAGGGAAAGGGGCTATGCCCCCGGGGGAGAACTGGTCTACGATTACCAGTTTGACTACGGGAGCCTGCGTGATGCGGTTAAGCAGCTTTTACAGAACTATGGCTGGAGATTAAAAACGGTGATCATGAAGGGCAAGGCTTCGTATTAAATAGCTCCCCATGAGAGTCTCAACTAGATAGTCAAAGGCGGAGAGGTAAGCCAGGTTTAGCTTTTTCTCCGCTTCTTAATTTTCTGATTGGCAAAGAGAAAAAATGAGGTCTTTGAGGAGACAGCTTGTAGAAAATTACGGATGATATCAAAAAACTGTATTCATAAAAAGATCCGCTAGCTATTTAAAAAGCGGACGCTTTTGCTGACGTAATCTAAATATTGCCTGATTTCCTCCGTTCTGGTTTCATAGCTCCAGTTGTAATAGCGAGCCATAACGGTGGCAACACTAGCGGCAAGCTTGTCTTGCCTGTGGTGCCAGACCAGCCACTGGGTTTCTGTCCGGCGGCAGAGAACATCCATTAGTTTTGGCGCGTTCTCCTGTTTCAAGATGTAAAGAATTTCGGCTTCGCAAAAGGGATAACCTTCAAGAAAAGGTCTTCCCGAGGCTGGCTTAGTCCTGATTGCTTCTAATATTAACAGACCACCCCGACCGTACTGGGTATAAAAATGCTCATGTTGGTCGGGGTGCGCTGTTTCATAGAGTCCTTTTTCCCTGGCCAGTATATCAAATTCACTGCGGGTTAGCCCCACTTTAAAAGGAACTTTGGAAAAGCCCTTTTTCATCTGCTCCGGCTTGTCAAATGGTTCTAAGAATTTTTCCTTGACTAAATAATAGAGCAGATCTTCAGCCATTTGGCGGTGGGTGGTTGATTTACCGCCGGCGATGGCGATCACTCCGTCATCGGTCGCGAAGATTTCATGATTGCGGGATACATCGGATTCGTGTTTTGCGCCTTCCTGCCTGATCAACGGCCTGATTCCGGCGTAGGCGCCGATGATATCGTCGTCGGTTAGTCGTGCCCGCGGAAAGATTCTATTAACAGTCCTAAGCAGGTAATCGCAATCTTCTCTGGTGCACCACGGTTCGTCGAGGTTAGTCGATTCCGGATAGTAGGCGGTATCGGTAGTGCCGATCACCGAAACTTTCCCCCGGCGCAGGATGAAGAAAAAGCGTCCGTCATCCAGGGAAACAAGACTGAAGGCATTTCTGTTGCCCAACCGTTCGGCCGGGACCACCAGGTGGGCGCCCTTGGTGGGATAAATCCTTTCCTGATTATAATCAGCTTTGGCGAGCACTTTATCAGTCCAGACCCCTGAAGCTGAAACTACACAGCGGCCGCGTATCTCAAAATTTTGGGTGCTAAAGAGATCGGTCACTGCCACCCCCTTCACTTTATTGTCCTGACTCTTTAAAAAATCATAAACCGGGGCATAATTCAGGGCTGCAGAGCGGCCTTCGCTGTAGGCGAGACTTTCTTTGATGATTTCTAAAGTAACTCTGGCGTCGTCACAGTTGGTGTCGTAATAAAAACCGGCGATGGTCATTTTGCCCAGCTCCGGATCGACTAAGGCAACGGCCGGTTCAAGCTCTTCAATGGAAGAAGCATTAAAGATTCGCGATTTCCGGTAGTTTTTGTGCTCGCTAAAGCAGTTTGAGAGCAGATCGTAAAGCAAAACAGCAAAGCGGATCATTAGCGGCTTAGATTTGTAGTTTTCGTATGATGGGTAGACAAAGCCGAGAGGGCGCACCAGATTGGGCAGATGACAGCGCAACCAGTTTCTTTCACTTGTTGATTCACGCACCAGGCCGAATTCCCCGGAAGCAAGATAACGCAGACCGCCGTGAAATAACTTTGATGATCGCGAAGATGTACCAAAAGCAAAATCGTTTTTATCAAGCAGGCAAAATGAAAGGCCGCGTAGGGCGCATTCTCTTGCTATGCCGGCCCCGGTGATGCCTCCGCCGATAATGATCAGGTCAAATTCCTGCTTTTGGACCAGATCCAAAACCTGCATGCGGTCGTTGGCACTCCATTTTACGGGCATCATCGCGTAACGCCTCACTTTTTATAATTTAAATATCTTACTGACGGCATGATTCAGCCAATAGTTCAAGCAGATCGATGACCTTGCGGTTATCCTGGGCCAGGCCTTCCCGGCAAAACGGGCAGGCTGTCACAATATTAACCCCGGCAGGGAATTCAGCCAGGCGGCGCATGGCTATTTCTTCTGATGTTTTGGGGAATGACAGCTGAAACATTCTGCCACCTCCACAGCAATGGGTAAGCTCACCAAAGGCAAGCGGTTCCTCAATTGTTATGCCGGGGATTGATTTTAACAGTTGACGGGGTTCTTTAGTGATCTTAGCTGTTCTGGCCCAGATGCAGGGGTCATGATAACTGAGATTTGTTTGTTCAACTGCTGATGGTTTGAGCAACCCTTCCTTGACAAGGCCGAGGAAATAGGATGGAGCATCGATAATTTCGAGCGGCAGCTTAAAACCCCACTCAGGATAGCGTTCGGTAAAAACCATCCAGCATTCCGGGCAGCTGGTAACTAATTTTTTTGCGTCGCTATCAACAAACTTACGGTAATTTTCTTTTGCCAGGCTGCGGGCCAGCTTTGGGTCACCCCAGGTTTCAGCCGGGTAACCGCAGCAATCTTCATCAAGGAGTTGGTAACTGACGCCGGATTTCTGAAAGAGCTTCTTGGTAGCTTCAAGCGACTGTGGATGGTTGGCCAGGGTGGTACACCCGATAAAAAATAGAACATCAGCTCCCCTGTTTATTCTGCTGCTAAATGGTGGTTTCTGCCCATAAGGGCTGCTGTATTTTTTTAAATTGGCGAGGTATGGTTCCCATGCAGGCAGCTGGCCCTTTTGGTCATCGGTATCAGGAGTCCGGGCATAGAGTAGTTCATCGCATAGATTAAGCTCCGAGAAAGGGCATAGCACTGTGCAGCCACGGCAGCCGAGGCAGTGTGCGATCGCTTCGATTACCTCTTTGCTTAACTCCAGGTGATCCTGTTTGTGCATTGCCGCAAAACGGGCTTTCCCGGCCGGTGCCACCTTTTCATGGCCCAGCGCCTGTAGGACTGGGCAGTCGCAGCGGCACATGTTCGGGCAGAGCGCGCAATTTAAGAGTTGTTCCATATTTACTTCTGCCATAGTTTAACCTCCCCCAGCCCAAGTTTTCCGGGATTCATGATATCATCAGGATCCAGGGCTTTTTTAATTTTCTCTAATACTTCCAGCCCGGAGCCATGCTCCTCTCGCATCCAAAGTCCCCGATGCAGGCCAATTCCATGGTGGTGGGATATGGCTGCCCCCTGATCCAGGCAGGCTTCCATTGCTGCCTGCCAGATTCTTTTATAAAATGCAAGTTTATCGCTTCCGGGAAAACCGACAGTGGTCATATACAGAGCCGCACCGTCAGGGTAGACATGGGAGTAATGACCCGAGGCGAGCATCGTTCCGTCTACAGCTAGCAGGGTTTTTTGCATGGCCAGGTAGGTACTGTGAGCGTTGTGCCAGTTTGTCGATACCTCAATCGTGTCAAGGACTGCACCTTTCTGGAAGAGCATTGACGCCACGCTGATATTAAACCTTTTTTCAAGCCAGTGTTCTACGTGCTCCGGGCCGCAATCAACGGCACCTGCTGCCAGTGCTAAATCTTCGATCACTTCAGCTTCGGCGGTTACAATTTTATCTGCCCCTTCAAGAAGCAGGATCAAGGCACAGCGCTGATCCCCCAGTTCGGGAAAGTGGTTGCCAGTTTCCTGGGCATCGTAGAGGCGAACCACGGCCGGCCGGGCACCAGTGCGCATAACCAGACGAATACAATTCAGCGCGCCCTTTAAATCGGCAAAGGTGTAGGAAACAAGGCGGCGTTTTTCCGGTAGCGGCCAGATCCTTAAAGTGGCTGAGGTAATAACCCCGAAAATGCCTTCCGAACCGATAAATAAGTGATCCAGGCGTGGTCCGGTGGCGGTCCGGGGCACGCTGCGTCCGCTGAAGATCGTCCCGTCAGGCAGCACTGCTTCCAGCGAAACAGCAATATCTTCAATTTTTCCATAACGGGTCGAGAACTGGCCGGCAGCCCGGCAGGCCAGCCAGCCTCCTACAGAGGAACAGCGAAGCGACTGAGGGAAATGGCCACCGGTATATCCGGCACGGTTTAAATACTCTTCGTAAAGAGCACCATTTAGACCGCTTTCTACTCCAGCCATCAGGCTTTCTTCATCAATTTTGAGCAGACGGTTCATCCTTTTTAAATCGAAACTGATACCACCTTTTAAGGGTATAGCGCCGCCCATAGTACCTGACCCTTCACCATAAGGGGTGACAGGAACTTTAAGTTTTGCAGCTACTTTTAAAAGTGCCGATACCTCTTCAGTATTTCCAGGCCAGACTACAAGTTGTGGCAGGGCGGGAACTTTGCCTTCAATCATCCAGATGTTGTTAACCGGCCAGTAATCCCGGCTGTTAGCCAGCAGATCGGCCGGGTTGGCGCTGACCTGATCTGTGCCGATGATCGCTTTTGCCTCGCGGGAAAAGGCGTCAATTATTTGTGGTTCAACCATACTCTCCTGGATCACCGTTTGTGGCAGGTTGTGCATGGGGCCATCAACCTCCTCTTTATGGATGATTAACTTTAGATTAAGCAAATTAACTCGCAGTTTTCTTCTATTTTTGTGTTGGATATCCTGCCATGAAGGTATTTTACCATTGAAAAATAGTCTATATGGTT
>JBFYYZ010000027.1:0-2615 GCA_041309745.1 Bacillota bacterium
GCAGCTTTTTATAGGCTAAGATGATAAAAACCAAAATAGAAATGTATGTGATAATAAAAACCTATTTTATGGAGGTTTTCTTTCAAGGACAGCATCACAACCCTGCTCAGTTTGAGTTTAATTGCTCAAGTTGCCTGCCTGTTGACTTTAAGATAGAATCTTGCTAAAATTATGTACAATTATTGTAAATCTTTATTCACCTACCTAGATGCTCTACATTCACCCATGGTTGTTCTCTTTTTTCTCTCATTTTTAAAGGACTGAGTAAAATAAATAGGCCGGGCAGCTGCCGGTCACAGAAAGGGGTAGCATGATGGCAGAAGTCGATTTATGGCTGCTTAGCCAGATGATGCTTCGCAGCCGTCTTTTCGAAGATGCGGTAAAAAAACAGTGGGAAGAAGGCTTGATCCCTGGAGAAATGCATTTAGGCACGGGAGAAGAGGCAATTATTGCCGGTGTCATATGCGAACTGAAAGACGGGGATGCAGTGGCCCTGGATCACCGGGGCACATCTGCAATGCTGCTTAGGGGCGTGAATCCGGTTTCCTTACTGCTGGAGTTCTTCGGACATCCAGAAGGGTTATGCGGTGGCCTTGGTGGGCACATGCACTTATTTTCCAAGGATCATTTAATGGCATCATCCGGCATAGTAGGTTTCTCCGGGCCTGCTGCAGCGGGTTTTGCACTTGCTGCAAAATATAAAAATACCGATAATATTGCTGTTGCATTTTTTGGAGATGGCGCCATGAACCAGGGTATGATGCTGGAAAGTATGAACCTTGCTTCCGCATGGGATTTGCCGGTATTGTTTGTCTGTAAAGACAATGATTTGGCCATATCAACTATTTCATCTCATGTCACCGGGGGAAATCTGGTCGATCGCGCAAAGGGTTTCGGGATTCCGGGGCAGAGGGTTGATGGTTATGATGTAAAAAAAGTATGGCAGGTCTCCTCTGAAGTAATCAGAAGAATGCGCAGCGGTGAGGGGCCATATTTTTTACAGGCACAATGCGTCCATAAAGATGGGCATTTTTTAGGCGACCCATTACTTCGATTCCATGACCATCCGATAAAAGAATTTTCAAAGGTCACAGGCCCTTTAATGAAATCTTTTGTACACCCAAAAGGGGCAAATGTAGTAAACAGAGCGAAGAGTCTATCAGAAGTTTTTAGCCTCATCCTTGATTCAAGGAAACAGAGGAAGACAAAAAAAGAACCACTGCAGATGTATTCAATTGAATTAAGTTTGGAAGAGTACAATTTGGAAGAGATCAATAGTATTATAACCGATGAAATTCAGGAAGCCGTGCACAAGGCGCTGGAAATCAACAGGAGAAGGGAAAAACAATGAAAAGAATGAAGTTTGCTCAGGCAATCGAAAGCGCCCTTTTTCAGGCAATGGCTGAAGATAGCAATGTTTTCATAATGGGTGAAGATGTGCACATATTACGGGTTAATCTGTATGCCCGTTTTGGAAAAGACCGGGTGCGAAGCACACCGATCTCAGAAAGCGGCTTTCTGGGAGCCGGGGTAACAGCCGCCATGGCCGGGCTTCGGCCAGTGGTGGAAATTATGCTTATCGATTTTATCGGGGTTGCGATGGATGCTGTGCTAAATGCGGCGGCAAAAAATTTCTTTTTTTCAGGGGAAAAGTGGAATGTTCCGCTGGTAGTCCGGGCTTCCTGCGGTGGAGGTTATGGGGATGGAGGCCAGCACGAACAATCTCTGTGGGGTTGGTTAGCTCACATCCCCGGCCTTTCTATAGTGGTTCCGAGTAACCCTGCCGATGCAGGAGGGTTGATGCTTGCCTCAATATACCATAACCACCCAGTCATCTACCTGGAACATAAAATGCTGGCTGATTACTGGCTTGACTACCTGGGTATTGGCGGTCGTTCAAATGTTTCCTTTGATCTTCCTCCGGATGGAATCGAAGGGGCAGTTCCCGATATCTGGCAGCCTATTCCTTTAGGGCAGCTTAGCGTTTTGCGGGAAGGTACTGATATTACTATAGTAGGATTGGGTATGGATGTACACCGGTCACTGGCTGCTGCATCGGATCTTGGCGTACAGGGAATATCGGCGGAAGTCCTCGATTTAAGATCCGTTGTTCCAATCGATACGTCTGGTCTCAGACAGTCAGTAGAAAAAACCGGTAAACTGCTGGTAGTGGATGAAGACTATAAAATGTTTGGGCTTTCCGGTGAAGTGTGCGCGTTGTTGGCAGAGCAAGGCCTTGCTTTCAAGTACGGGAGGGTTTGTACCGAAGGAACAATTCCATACTCAAGAGCGCTTGAAGATGAAGTGTTACCAAACAAAAAAAGAATTTATGATGAAGCTATCAGTTTATGCCGGTAATGGGCTTAACTCCTGAAAAACTGTCCAGACTTTAAGTTAATAGTTTTTAAAGTGTGCCTTTTGTGTGCTAAGAGGACCTTATAAAGCTAGTGAGGACAATGCAAAACCATAATAGTGGATCAGGATAAGGCTAACAATAAACGGCAATTTCCAGGATAACAACAGAAAAGAAAACAAATCAATATTAACCTTAATCTGAATCGTAATCTGCATGCCTAAGGGTTCTAGTCATCTTGCCGGTTCCAGAAAGCCCTTGT
>JBFYYZ010000028.1:0-7271 GCA_041309745.1 Bacillota bacterium
GGCCAGGAAGATTATTGTGCAGGAAGAGGCCCATCGTTTAATTGACATGGATGCCGTAACTAGTGAAGCTTTGGCAAGAGCGGAGCAGTTAGGAATTATATTTCTAGACGAAATTGACAAAATTGCCGGTAAAGATTATCATGGATCTGGTCCCGATGTTTCAAGAGAAGGGGTTCAGCGGGACATTCTGCCGATCGTGGAGGGTTCCACGGTAGTAACCAAATATGGTCCAGTTAAGACTGATCATGTGCTTTTTATAGCGGCCGGCGCTTTTCATACCGCGAAGCCTTCGGATTTGATTCCGGAGCTGCAGGGGCGGTTCCCGATCAGGGTCGAGCTGGACAGTTTAACTGAAGAGGATTTTATCAGGATTCTTACAGAGCCGAAAAATGCTCTGGTGAAGCAGTACAAAGCGTTGTTGGAAACGGAAGGGGTGAGTTTAACTTTTACCGAAGAATCGATCATCGAAATCGCCCAAACAGCCTGTTACCTGAACCAGGAGATGGAAAATATCGGAGCAAGAAGGTTGCATACGATCATGGAAAAAGTTCTTGAAGAGCTATCATTTAATTTGCCGGGCGACAAAGAAGTTGGCAACGTTACTATTGATCGGAATTATGTTCAGGCCAGGCTGCAAAAAGTGGTTAAAGATAAAGATTTAAGCAAATATATTTTATAAACTCTGGAACAATGAAAGGTGGGTGAAAGACGTGATTTCTTCTCCCTTGCTTGAGAAGACCCGTCGGATTAACAAGATATTACAGAAAACAGGTGGCGACCATGTTGACTTTAAGGAGGTTTCTGAGGTCCTTAAAAATGTCATTCACGCCAACGTTTACATTGCCGATAAAGAAGGCGTAATTCTGGGCTGGTCACTGGTCGATGAGTTTGAATGCGAATTAATGGTCAACAACGTTTTGGAAGACGGCTTTTTCCCGGAAAAGTATAATGAGTTTTTGCTGCGCGAGGACGAATCGAGGGTTAACTTGCGTCAGAAGACAAACGACTGCGTATTCCTTGATAAGGAAAGATGTCTCTTTGCCAACAAAATTACCACAATAGTGCCGATACTCGGTGGTGGGGAAAGGATTGGCACCTTACTGCTGGCCCGGTTTAACGAGCTTTTTGATGCAGAAGATTTAATTTTAGCTGAAACCGGAGCAACAGTCGTGGGGATGGAGATTCTTCGTTCCAAGTCCGAAAAATTGGAAGAGGACGCCCGCAACAAGGCCGTGGTTCAATTGGCTGTTGCAACACTTTCCTACTCGGAACTCGAAGCTGTTGAGCATATCTTCGAAGAGCTAGGTGGAAACGAAGGATTGCTCGTAGCCAGTAAGATTGCTGATCAACTTGGTATTACCAGGTCGGTTATCGTCAACGCCTTGCGTAAATTTGAGAGCGCCGGCGTTATTGAGTCACGGTCATTGGGCATGAAGGGCACTTACATCAAAGTTCTCAACCCCTTCCTGCTGGATTATCTGGCTAAAAAAGCAAAACCGTACTAAACAGCAGGACAATTCTTTGTAAGTCAGCGGTCCCCGGCTGAAGTGTCCGGGACCGCTTCTTTTTTCTGACCCTGATTTTAATCAAAAAATAATTTTAACAGGCTCAGAAAAAATGTTATTATTTTATCAGTTCTTTGCATGGAGGTAGAGAATTGCTAAATAGCCTGGAAGTGAAGGATCTTCAGACAAAAAAGGAGAGGAGTTTATTTATAGAGTTACCCTGGACCCTTTACAAAGATGACCCTAATTGGATACCGCCTTTACTGAGCGACATGCATGCGACCCTGGATCCCCGGAAAAACGCTCTTCTGAGGCTGGGTCCGTCAATCTTTTTTCTTGCTTATCAAGATCAGCGGCCGGTTGGACGGATTGGCGCTGGGATGGATTTACGCCTGAATGAAGCCAAAGGTAAAATGCTGGGATACATTACTTTATTCGAATCGGTAAATGATTACCGGGTTGCGGCCGCCCTTTTTGACAGGGCCACCGGGTGGTTGAAGGAGCAGGGTGCCACAACGGTTACCGGGCCGCAGTCGCCGAGCAACGGGGATGATTACAGGGGGTTACTGATTGATGGCTTTGACAGTCCGCCGGTTTTACTGAACTCATACAATCCAAGTTATTATGCCGTTTTTTTAGAAGAGTACGGTTTTAAAAAGCAGTTTGACCGTTTTGCCTATTACTATGATATTACTGGTGGCCCCCCGGAAAGGTTGACCAGAGGCGTTGCGCTTGCTCAAAAAAAATATGGTTTTTCCGTGCGCAAAATCGATCTGAAAAACCTTACCGCTGAAAGGGCTGTGATCAAAAAGGTGATCGAAGACTCAATGCCCGATTGGCCCGATATGATTCCCCCCAGCGATGAAGAGATAATTGCCGAAATTGAAAAACTGAGGCAGTTGGCGGTGCCCGATTTAGTTCTCTTTATTGAGAATAAAGATGGCGATTGCCTCGGTTTTGCCGTAGCCCTGCCTGACTACAACCAGGTGTTAAAATATCTTAATGGCAGACTTTTCCCCGCCGGGGTCTTTAAATATTTATGGTACAAGCGTAAAATGACCGGTGTGCGCCTGTTTGCTCTTTTTGTCACACCACAGGGACGCCGCAGGGGAGTTTCAGCCGCCCTTTATTACTATACGATGCTTAATGCCAGGCGGCTTGGGTTTACACACGGAGAAGGTTCCACCATTCACGAATTTAATACGCGCATGAACATTGATGCCCAAAAAGCGGGCGGTAAACTCTATAAAACTTACCGCATTTACCACCTGGAATTATAAAATATCAGGAATCATATACTTTTATTAATAAAGGAGCACGACAATGACTAATGATGCTAATCATAAGAACAAACCGCTGATCATCAAAAAACCTGCCGATCACTTGCAGATTGAACCGCTGATCGAGCGTTTTAAAAAAGTTGCTGCCGGAAATAATACGATCACCTTTGTTGGATCAGCTGCCGGTAATAGTGAGAGTAAGTCACTGACCTTGACCTGGGGCGAACTGCACCACAATGCCAAAGGAATGTCTGCCATTTTGCAGGAAAGAGGCATTAAACCCGGTAACCATATCGCCTTACTTGGGCCAACTACCCATAAACTGGTTACGGCAATCCAGGCGGTATTGTTGTGTGGCGCCAGTGTCAGCATGCTGCCGATTCCGATGCGTTTCAGTTCAGTGGAAGAGTTTGCCAATCAAACCCGCAGTCTGATGAAGCATGGCGATATTGATCTATTGCTCTTAGATCCTGACCTGGCCGCTTATCACGAGACAAAACCGGGAGATCCGCCGGTTATGCTTTTAAGCGAACTGGAGCCCGCAGCAGGAAAGCCATCAGTCGGCGATTATCTTGAAATCATTTATGATCCGGAAAGGCTGGCGGTCTTACAGTTTACTTCAGGATCAACTTCCAGCCCCAAAGGGGTTATGCTGCCCAACCGGATCCTGGAAGCTAATGTATTTGGGATGATCAATGCTGCTCAGATATTACCTGAAGATATCTTTGTTTCCTGGCTTCCACTTTATCACGACATGGGTTTGGTCGGCCTCCTGATTGTGCCTATGACCGTTGGCTGCTCCCTGGTGCTCGCCGCGCCACAGGATTTTCTTAGCCGCCCTGCTGACTGGCTGCGCTGGCTGCATGATTATAAAGGAACGGTAACTTCAGGGCCCAATTTTTCATGGGTTTTGGCTGCCAGGGCTTTTAAACGTATGAGCGACAAAGAAGAAAAACTGGATTTATCCCGGATAAAACTTGCCTTAAATGGTGCCGAGCCGGTTGATCCCGCCGTAGTAGAGGCTTTAATTGAAGCATCCAAACCCCACGGGTTCAGGGCCGAGGCGGTCTTCTGCGCCTTCGGGATGGCCGAGCTTTCGCTGGGTGGTACTTTTCCACCGCCTCTGAGGGGCATGGCGACCGATACAGTAGATCGTAATACCCTGGAAGAAGATAAAGTTGCCAAATCGGTACCACCGGGAAGTAAAGGCTCAAGGCGTTTTCCACTCCTGGGAACGCCGATTCCCGGTCTCGAAATGCGGATTTCAGATCCGGCAAGCGGTCAGATTCGTGGTCTGCGCGAGGTTGGTGAACTTGAGATAAGGGGAACATCTGTAATGGCCGGTTACTACAAGCGTCCGGATTTAAATGATGTTCTTTTTCATGAAGGATGGCTGCGAACCGGTGACTTAGCTTACTTTGTTGAAGGACCCGACGGAGGCGATCCGGAGCTTATTCTCTGCGGCCGGATCAAGGATGTCATCATTATTTCCGGCCGTAATATTTTCCCCGAGGATATCGAGCGATCTATCGGTTCAGTTGAAGGGGTAAGGGCCGGAAACGTAATCGCTTTCGGGGTTGAAGGCGATAAACGTAAAGAAACTATAGTTGTTGTGGCTGAGGCGCGCACAGACAACTATGAGGAAGTAAAAAAAGCGGTGCGCCAGCAGGTGGTTGGAGTAGTTGGTTTTCCGCCACGCGATATAGTCCTGGTGCAGCCGGGTACTTTGCCAAAGACCAGTTCCGGTAAACTGCAACGCACATTGTGCCGTAAACAGTATTTGGATCAAGAGTTACAGGTTTTGGAAAGCTAATCTTAATCAAGAGAGGCATCAAAAAAGAAGCGCGTATAGGGTCCGCGCTTCTTTTTTGATTATGGAAATATATGCTTATAAACTACTTAGCAGGAGAGTGATGATCAGCCCCGTTATCATCACGACTAATAACAAGGGCAATAGAGGCAGAACAATACCCCTAATATCTTCTTTGAAATACTCCTTGGTTAGCGCAAAGCAGGGATGGGCCGGGGAAATAATGTGGCCGGCAGTTGAGCTGGTGTAGAGGTAGGCGGCATAAGCGCTATAAGCCAAAGGGCTGCCAACCGGTAATAGCGGTATAAACAGCGGGAAAATAACGGCAATACTGGCTGAATTATCACCGGTGAGCATCCCTATCAGAAAAGGTATGAAAATGATTAAAACTAAAACTGGAATGCCAAGACCTAAAACCACGTTAGTCATATCGATCAAGACCGCCGATTCTTCAAGCATCTCCTTATAGACCATTATCCCGATAATAACCAGGGCTACCGGCAGCTTAATGCCGGGTAGGATCATAGTCTTAAAGCGATTAAGAATCGTTGCTAAAATGTTTTCAGCAGGTAGATAATTGAGCAACGCCAAGATAACTCCGGCGGCGATGGCCAGCGGAAAATAAAGCTCAAATATTACTACCAGCAGCATAATCAAAATAAGCGGCAGAATACTTCTGGTCAGCATCCAGAGCCTTGACCATGAAAAATTAATGCTGTTTGGTGAAGTTTTATAGCCGCGGAAGAGAAGATAAAAACCGCTTATCATGCCAATCATGGTTAAGGGCAGGTTTATGAGAAAAAAACGGCTTATCGGTACACCGGAGATCTGCGAAGCGATAATCAGGCTGGGGAAAAGCGGAAGCATAAAGTAGAGGACATGCCTGAACCAGATATTAATAGCAGCCTGCCGGTGAGGAGGAAGATCGAGTTTACTGCCCGCTTCGGCACAAAGGGGGGCAGAAAGGATTGCCCCGCCCGGCACAGTCAGCATGCCTATTAGCGCCGGCATAGCGGCTGAGATTACCCGGATATCGGCTACCAGGTTTTGCAGGTTCTCAACAGCCTCCTCCAACGCACTTGTTTCCTTCAGGATATTGCCGAGAACACCAAGGAGGATGATGCTGAACACAAGCATTATCGTAATGTAGTTAAAGAGTCCATTGAAGAAAACTGTTGCTATTACTGTGAAAGGCAAACCGCTCAACAAACCCAGGGTAAAAGCGCCAAGCAGCATAATAAAGCCGATGTTAAGCTTCTTATAAACCCCGATTAATATAACAATGATTGAAACTGTAAGAGAATAATACCAGGGCAACTTTTTATCTTTCGCCCCTTTCTTGGTTAAGGTGAGTTTTTTTAAGATAATTTATCTTATCGTAGAAAGATACCCGGTGCAAGAATCAGCAGGAAACACGATAAAAAGTAAAGGGCGCCATTGTTTAAGCGGTGCCCTTTACTGGTGCCGAAGGTGGGAGTTGAACCCACATGCCCGGAGGGCGCACGATTTTGAGTCGTGTGCGTCTGCCAATTCCGCCACTTCGGCCTGGTAGAGAAATATTAGCATAATTCACAGCCTGAGGCAAGCGCTACAGGCTATTTCTTCTGACGGATGTCGGATATGAAATTGAAAAAATAACATAATTCAATTTAAAGATGATAATTTCCGGATTATTGCACTAAGTTAATAAATTCACAAAGCAGGGAAAAGATATTTTACCAGAGAAAATATTAAACGGTAAAAGTATCTTTTGCCTGACTATTTAAATAAGGGGTGACAAATGTATGAGTGAATTAATTAAAGGTGGCGCTTTTCTGCTTGGCCCGGTGGATGAAAACACAGTTTTCACTCCCGAGGATTTTGATGACATCCATTTAATGATCAAAAAAACCAGTTACGATTTCATGAAAAATAAGGTAGAACCGAGGATTGATGAAATCGAAGTGAAAGCCGAAGGGGTAACCCTCGATCTGATTCGGCAGGCTGGTGAACTGGGAATGATTGGCAGTGACATTCCCGAGGAATACGGCGGTGAAGAGGCCGACAAGATTACTACGATGATCATTACCGAAAACGCTTCAATTTGCGGTGGTTCTTTTGCCACATCATTCGGAGCTCACACTGGTATCGGCACTTTGCCGATCGTCTATTTCGGCAACGAAGATCAGAAGAAAAAGTACCTGCCCGGCCTGGCCAGCGGTGAAAAAATTGCTGCCTACGCCCTGACCGAGCCTGAAGCCGGTTCAGATGCCCTTAACTGTAAAACCAAAGCTGTGCTTTCCGATGACGGCAAGTACTATATTCTAAACGGGGCAAAGCAATATATTACTAATGCGACCTGGGCTGACGTCATTGTTACCTATGCCAAGATTGATGGCGAAAGATTTACTGCGTTTATTGTTGATGCTGATAGTGAAGGTGTTTCAATCGATCCCGAAGAGAAGAAGATGGGGATCAAAGGTTCTTCCACCTGCAGTGTAATTTTTGATAATGCCAAGGTTCCGGTTGAAAACATGCTCTGGGTAGAAGGCAAAGGGCACCAGGTTGCTTTCAATATTTTAAATATCGGGCGCTTCAAGCTCGGTGCCGGGTGTGTCGGTGGCAGCAAAAGGGTTCTCGAGTTTTCATCCGAATATGCTCTGCAGCGTATTCAATTCAAACAGCCGATTGCCCAGT
>JBFYYZ010000029.1:0-4046 GCA_041309745.1 Bacillota bacterium
CTGGTTGGACCAGCGGTAACCAGCACATTTATATTTTCATAATCCTGTGCCCTGAAAACCTGCATCGAATAACTATAAATGTCAACAGGTTCGGGCATTCTCCCTTTCCCGTAAACCCCACAGGCCAACTCACCCGAGTCGGGATTCATAACCTGGCAACCGGCAGCGCGCAACCTTTCAAGATTTTCGATTACGGTTGGATGTTCAAACATATTGACATTCATGGAGGGGACAACCACAACCGGGCAAACCGCAGCAAGGTAAAGGGTTGTTAGCAGGTTATCAGCAATACCGGCAGCCATTTTAGCCACTGTATTGGCTGATGCCGGGGCAATCACCAACAGGTCAACGCCACTAAGCAGCTCAATGTGGGGTATCCACGCTTCACTGCGCTCAGCAAACATTTCGCTGAAAACCGGGTTACCAGTTAAGGTCTGAAAGGTAAGCGGGGTAATGAAACGAGTCGCTGCAGGGGTCATCACCACCTGAACCTCAGCGCCGCCCTTAATATAAAGACGGGCCAGTTCGGCTGCTTTATAGGCGGCAATGCCACCGGTTACCCCCAGTAATACCTTTTTCACCAGAACACATCCTTACTTGATTCCTTCACGCACCCGTTCATAAACTATCTTGCCGCATTCAATCTCGTGCAGTGCAGTGGTAACTTCTTTCTGAAAGCTACTATCGATAGTCTTTTTGCTGCCACTCCTTAGCTGTCTGCCCCTCTTGGCTGCAGCGATGACCAGTGTATATTTGCTGTCGAATTTTTCCATTAAAACATCAATCGAGGGATATATCATTTATTTACACCTCCCCATCCCGGCGGGCGAACCCCGCGGTTAACCTTACATTTTTCGGCATCAATAATCGCACCAATCAGGCCTGCTGCTGCTTCTACCTGATCATTTACCACAACATAGTCGTAAAGATAATAAGCTTCCATCTCTTCACGGGCAGCAACTAAGCGCTGTTTGATGCGCAGATCATCTTCGGTTCCGCGTCCCCTGATCCTATCTTCGAGGGTATCAAGCGACGGCGGCGCCAGGAATATCAATACAGCTCCCGGTGAATTCTTTCTTACCTGGGCTGCGCCCTGCACATCAATTTCTAAAATCAGGTCTTCACCTTTAGACAAATACCGGCGAACGGTTGACTTCAGCGTTCCATAGTGGTGGCCGTGCACGACCGCCCACTCTAAAAAATCGCCGCTGCTGATCATCTCTTTAAACCGATCAACAGAGGTAAAATTGTATTCCCGGCCCTCTACTTCACCCGGCCGCGGTGGCCTGGTGGTTGTTGATACAGAGAGGTTAAGCTTCTGGCGGACCGCCATCAGATGACGACAGACAGTGCCTTTGCCGACACCGGAAGGTCCGGATATGATCAGTAAGATTCCTTCAGCCATAATCTTAAGTTTTCTCCTGTTCGCTGTCTCCGTTATCGGCACTGCTTTCTTTCGCCTGCAGACGGTGTTTTACCGTTTCCGGCTGCACTGCGGAGAGAATAATGTGACCGCTGTCAGCAACGATAACCGCCCTGGTGCGCCTGCCATAAGTGGCATCTATTAAAATACCGCGCTCCCTTGCTTCAGAAATCACCCTTTTGATCGGTGCCGATTCAGGACTGACGATGGCAACTATGCGGCCGGCAGAAACAATGTTACCAAACCCGATGTTAATTAGTTTAATAGCCATGCTTAACCTCGCTCTCTACTCCAGGTTCTGGATCTGCTCGCGCATCTTCTCCTGCTCTGCCTTCATCTCAACAACAAGATTAGTAAGCTGGTAATCGCCGGCCTTCGAGCCGATGGTATTAACCTCGCGAAACATTTCCTGCGCAATAAAATCAAGCTTACGCCCTGCTGCCTCACTACCCCTGATAATCTGTTTGAAAGCTTCAATATGACTTTTCAGGCGAACCAGCTCTTCATCAACGCCCATCCGTTCAACCAACAGGGCACACTCCATCAACAGCCTGGTTTCTTCAAATTTGCCAGCCAGCAGATCGGCTACTTTTTCTTCTGTCCTTTTCCGGCAATCCTCTTTGGCGCCTTCAGCCCTGATCGCGGCTTCCGCGACCAATTCTTCCAGCTTAGCACAACGCTCCAGAAGATCGCGACAAAGGTTTTCACCTTCGATTTTTCTCTGCAGTAACAGTTTTTCCAAGGCATTTTGAAGTGCAGCATCAACAGCAGGCCAGAGTTCTTCTTCCGTTAAAACAGAACCGGGGGACTTAAACAGCTCGGGAACCTGCAGCAGGTGCTTAAGCTTAACCTTTCCGTCAATTCCCAGTCTTTCCGAAAGCTCCACCAGGGAGCGATAGTAGTCTTCTGCCAGATCATGGTTAATCTTAATCTGCTGTAAGGAAGAAGGCATCTCATCCAAAGTAAGATTAACTTCAACCCGCCCGCGCCTGATCGATTCCTGCAGCAGTCGGCGGATCCGGTCTTCCAGAACATAGAGTTCGCGCGGAAGACGCAGGGAAAAATCAGCATAGCGGTGATTAACTGAACGGAGTTCCGCCGAAAAGGTAAACCCATTTTCATTCCCGACGCCGCGGCCGTAACCGGTCATACTGCTAATCATCGATGGTTCCTCCCGGTCTCTTCAACACTGCGTTAATATTACCATCAAACCAAGGCAAGCTCAAGCTGATCAGGGCCTTTATTTGCCATCTTGATCAGGAAGATTTATACTGAATCCCGGGAGTTGAGGCTAATATGTCGTTTGACACCTTAATTATGCAGGCTGTCACCGCAGAGCTACAGGAAGAACTGCCCGGGGCAGTTGTGCAAAAAGTCACCGAACCGGTCCGCGGTGAGATTATCCTAAATCTCTATCACCAGGGCCGGCAACTCAACCTGCTTTTTTCCATAGACTCCAAGTATGCTCGCGTGCATCTTTCCGGCAAAGCCAGCAAAAAGGAAAAGAATAACCCTCAACCTTCACCTTTTTGCATGCTGCTGCGCAAATATCTGATCGGCTGCCGGATCTTAAATTTAGGTAACCCACCGCTTGAACGGATTCTCGAAATAGCTTTTGAACCACAGGCTGGGCTAACTCCAGTTTCGCTGATTGCCGAAATCATGAGCCGCCGCAGCAACCTGATTCTGATTGGAGAAAACCGGTTGATCCTGGGCGCAGCCAAAATCGTCGGCTGGGAAAAAAACCCACTTAGGGCAATCTATCCCGGAGAAAAATACAGACCTGTGCCAACACAAAATAAGCTGGATCCGCTGCAGATGAGCACTGAAGATTTTACTCCAGCATTCCTGAAAAACCTGGCAACAAAGGAGAAACCGGAGCAGGCGCTACTGATGACGGTTGACGGGATCAGCCCACTCATTGCCAAAGAACTGATTTACCGCAGCAGGCAGCAGATAATTAACGCTGAGGGTGAAATTGATACGAATACTCTCTTCAGTGAAGTCAGATCTCTTTTCAACGCTATGAATGACAAGCAAGTAAATCCGATGTTGCTGCCGGGAAGAAATATTTACGCAGCGATCCGGCTTACTCACCTGTCAAGTGAAGAACAGATTGAACAAACAAATATCAACGAAATGCTTGATCGTTTCTACTCCGGAGTGATCCGCACTGAAGCTGAAAAAACACTCAAAACCCTTCTGCAAAATGCGGTTGAGCGACGACTCACTGCCTTAAAACGAAAAGAGCTGGCTTTAAAGAAAGATCTGAACACGACAGAGCTGGCCCCCCAGCACCGCCACTTTGGCGAACTGCTACTGGCCTACGGTGACCAGGTTCCCCGCGGCGCTGATTCGGCCCTCCTTCCTGACCTTTATAAACCGGATGAAAAAGTAATGGTGCCGCTTAACCCCTCGCGGACTGCTGCTGCCAATGCGCAACATTATTTTAACCGCTACCGTAAAGCCAAAACGGGCCGGGACGAAGTACGGCGACAGCTGAAGATTACAAATGCAGAAACTGAATACTGCCGCAGTCTCCTGTATAGCATTGAAAGTGCTGCCGGCAGCTCGCTAGCAGAGATTCGCCTGGAATTAATCGATGCCGGATACTTACGTGACA